>JAPUIL010000599.1 GCA_027297085.1 Verrucomicrobiota bacterium
AAGTTAGGTGAAGGAGACTTACAGGCCTGTCAGCAGGAGGACGGCACCTGGGTGCTCGTGGAGTAGGCTGATCCCAGCTTGATAACCCAAACGTGTCAAACGCATTCGTACCGAGATCGGAGCCAATCCAACAGGATTGAGAATAATGATTTCCTGTTATGCGAAGCATATCCTGTTCTGCCAAAGGCAGATCAAGTGCCAGGTGGGAACGTTGTTAGAAATTGTATTTAAACATCGCCACTATGTGGCTGGATGCCTTCAGCCTTCACCGCGTTACGGCGAGACAGCCGGCAACAGGATGGAGCAAAGCTCCAGCAGGAAAAACTAAAAATAATAATTTTGTTTGCGAAGATTACTAAGTCGTTGTACTGCAGACACCTCGCAGCATTGTTTAATAACTTGGACAAGCAATAAGCATTTAAGGCAACACCAAAACAACAAGCGCAGGTTCTATCTCATAGAAAACCAGTGTGTAATGGTAACTAAGCGGTTGTTTTCTGGGGGCTCATTATGATGTACGACTTATGTCCTACATCGCACCCGCGTTCTTTGCTGTAAAGTATCCGGAATGAATGACCTTTTATATAGTCATCCGCTTGATTGGCAACAACTGGCACCGCGATTCTACCGAATAAAACTTAATCAAATCTATTCTTAGATGGACTAATATGCGACCACCCACTCCCACTCAGCGACTTGGCATACTGTTTTCCATGCTAAGCTGCATTTTAGCCACTCATCCTGCTCAAGCGAATGAAACGTTTACTAGCTTTGGTGATCACGCGGCCAACCTGCTGCCCCTTACTGCCTTTGGTGCTACCTATCTGTATGATGATCCGGAAGGGCGGAGACAGTACTTGTGGCAAGTGGGAACCTCAATAGCCGTGGTCCATCTGGGTAAACAAACGGTGGGGAAACTACGCCCAAGCGAGGCCAATGAAATTTCCTACCCGTCCGGTCACACTTCAGCCGCTTTCTCCGGTGCTGCTTTTTTGAATACGCGCTACGGTCCAAGCTGGGGTGTGCCGGCCTATGGGGTTGCCGGTCTGGTTGGATTGAGTCGTGTCACATCAGACAACCATTTCATGGACGATGTGTTCGCGGGGGCCAGTATTAGTTTATTTTCCAATTGGTTGTTCGTTACCCCAATGGTAGGACCTGTTTCGGTACAACCGACCCTAACATCGGATGGCACGCCTGCGGTGTCTGTATCCCTCTTTAATGAAGACAAGCGGGACCTGGAAGACGAGCAATTCGACTTATCCTTTGAGCCCAAGTATATTTACACCTGGGATTTCGGACCCGTATGGCATGACCATAACCGAATAGTTCTTCCCAAGGCTGGGTTGGGCCCATTTGATTTGACGGAAATTGGAGACCTGGATGATGTGACTTGGGCGTCGCGGGTATTTTTCCATTGGGCGTCTGCGAATCCGCATATCATTGAACTTGAAGTGGCTCCTTTTGAAACGAGAAATGCGTTTGTGGCACCTGTTGATCTGGACCTCGGAGATATCTCGGTCAAATCAGGAGAGCGTGTTCGGATGTCGTATCGCCTCTATGAATACAGGGCTACCTACTATTATAACCTGGCTCAGGCGAATGAAGATTTTCTGTTTGGTGTTGGAGGAGGATTAACCATGATCGATAAAGCGTTTACCTTTGGTAATGATCAGCAGGGATTCGTAGGGGAAGGACCCATTTACAGCTTTGTGCCAACCGTGAGCGCCAAGGGACGAATGGCCTTGTATGAGATGATAGGTCTATTTGGTGAAGTGAATTGGGGACAAGGGTCGAACGACAAAATTTTCGACTTTAACCTGGGAATCGATGTCAAGTTGGCCACCCAGTGGCTGGTCAGCCTGGGTTACCGGCTGGTTGACCGGGAGCTGGAAAAAGGTGACCTGATAAATGATATGAAGCAGAACCAGGTTTTTGGATCCTTTTCGTACCTCTGGTAAGTCTTTTTCGGAATTTGCTCTTGCTGGAGATACCTCTTTAATGGAGCAGCCTCGTTCTCCTATTACTTCACGATTTCGGCTTCAGGTGCCTTCCAACTCGGTCCGTTATTAAGAAACTTACTCGCTCCGTTTCAGGTTTCGAGGGTTTCCAGGTAGGCGAGGTTGCGGGTGTGATTATTGGTGAAACTCCAGCGCACGTTGACCGGCGTTGCGAGGCGTGCCTTGCCGCTCGACGCCGCTTAAACCTGTATCGAGGCTGTTAGATTGGTTGAGGGCTATTGCTACATCCGGTTGTAACAGTCCAGCACCCCAGTTCAGGGCTGGTGGAGAATCCCCTATACCGCCTGCATCTGTGACGGGTAAGAGGGCAAGTATAAACTGCAGACTAGCGGAAGAACCCAGCGAACTCGACCATGAATCAATGGAAGTGCTCCTTAAAATTCCTTCCGAATCAAAGTTAAAAAGAGCGACTTCCTGGTCTGCTTTTCCTCTACCGAGGACAAATTTAAATATACTGAGATTCTGTATGGATATGCTAACCCCGAACTGGTTTTCCTCGGTCGAGGCACGCTCGTAGAGAAAAACCATGCCATTGTCTAAAGCACTTAATTTCAACGGAGGTCCAAAGATGTCCAGCACCTTACTGTAATGGGTTTTGCCTTCGACTACATTACCGGTTTGTGCGGATGGTAACTCATACTCATTCCGCACTATGGTACATCCGGGTAAAACAATAGCGAACAACAGCACGAGAAGTGGGAACTTCTGTATCAGACTAATTCCATTGTTCAGAAACATAAGACATCGAACTCCTTATTTGGAGGATGGATTCGAGTTCTCACGACTGAGAGCTTGATTAGTCAGGACGCCATCAGCATCGAAGAAAAATATTGCACGATCATAGGTGGTTTTGACGTTCACTGAATTGTAGATAATAAATATTCGAACCGAGCCACTGCCCTCTTCGCGGAGGTAATAATAGGCGGTACCCCATTAACGGAAATAATCTGAGAGGGTGGACCCAATGCTGCCAACACATCCGACTCGGTGCTGACTCCTTTCACAAAATCAGGCGTCTCCGGTGAGCGCCAATGGCTTTCCACACCCTTTTCTGTTGAATAGGTGGCACATCCACCAAAAGACAGAAGTGCCAGGAAACATAGGCCCAATCCTAAACTCCAATTTCTCGAGACATAACCTTGAAATCTCTCAATCCTAAACATTTTTCCACTGCAGTACCATCTTGAATGGTTTTTGATTATCTTGTCGCTGGTCATTTTGGGAACGTATATTAGCATTAAAACTCGATACCGAGCGAGGTTATTAACTGGTAGTCGTTTTTATGGGGTTCTGAATCCGTTCCTTCACTGACCGGATCGCTCTGAAAATCCCATATAAAGGAGATATCCAAATCCATCCAACTGAGAAGTTCCGTTTCCAACGTGGTATCGGAGTGAAAATTATAGCCCCCGGCATCTTCCGCCGCGTAGAGGAAAGAATAGTTACCCACGATATCCAACCTACTGGTTAATTCATACTTATAATTTGTTAAGAGGATACCGGTAAGGTGTCTCCGGATTTCATCTTCTCCCGGCTCAACGGTATCATATTCGATGTATTGGTATCCCGGACCGCCACTCACGTCCCAGATCAATCTTCCTTTTTTAAAGATATGGTAACCAAAACTGGTACCCAGTGTGGTTCGGTTGTTTATATTCCTGAAAGGATCTTTTAAAAAATCTAGGTTCGCGGTCCGCCAGAAAAAATCCTTCGAAATGAAAAAGTCGTGATAACTAGTCAAGCGATGGTTGTTAGCGGTTTGAATATCTTCAGTCTGGGAAAAATTACCGACGTATTGAAAATAATACTGGGAGCGAGGAGTGCGTCTTCGCACAGTCGTTCGCGTTAATAGATCTCCTTGATCAACATTTCCTTTGCGGATATTGGTTCCCAGAGTTATCTTAGCATCCCAATAGTTGAATTCCTTGGGTTCTCCGGCAGTGAGGGAAATAACATCCGATCTGCTAAACGTTCGCTCACTACCCCCTTCTTCCGGGATAACCTTTACTTCATTGCCTTCTAGACGAAGGTAACCGGTCACCACTTCCTCGCCTCCTCCAGGAATAAATTTTCTATAACTTTCTGCTTGTTTTTTACCCGTGGAAATATTCACCATTTGAGGTCGGCCACTTCGGATGACAATAATGTCATCGAAATCAAGCGATAGTTCTCCCAGCACGTCGCTTTTAAAATCCATGTCATCTTGATACATGGTTCTGATTTCGCCTTTAAGCCACTCTCCGGATTTGAGCTGGATCCAGTCAAACTCGTCAGATTCCGGAGCAAGAGGTGCCCATGCGGCATGACCTGCAGTACTGAGTTTGAGAAAGAATATGAGGAGAACGCAGCTGTAGTGAAATTTCATTATTACCTTAGATCCCGGTTAGTATATATCGATGAAACACAGTGTAATCTTGTCGCTAGCTATCTCATAAATCGCCCCGAAAACATGGTGCCTCCCGGCGCCTCATCAGCCGGAAGCTTGGATATTCGTGACAGTGAGGATTTGATCGGATTTTCACGTTTTCCATACAGGGAATAAACATGACCCCATGGGTTAATGTTAATAGTGGAACGTAGCGCTCAAACTCCATCCTTCTTGGGCAACATCGTATAAGAATTCGTTTTTCTCGTATTTAACGTCGAAATATCGATACCCAAGAGCCGTGCCGATGCGCGGAGTCCATTGGTAACCAAAGTTGACGGCCATATCATAGAATAAATCGGAGCCAACATTGAATCCTCCGAGAGCGACTGCTCCACTCATATAAAAACTCGAGTCTGCAAACTGAGTGTAGCCTTTCAGAGCTACAACCGGATCAATCCAGGATTCGGCATGACGCACTGTTATACCATCAAGAATTCCCAGTCCACCTCCGAATTCGAGCCTTGTATCAATGTCCCAGTAACGTCCACCGATGACAAAATCGAGCAGGCCCTGATCCGTTCGAATGAGTTCATACTCATAGGCCATAGTCCAGAGCGTGGTTTTCGAAGTTGACCGCATGAGGAGATCGATAGGCGGAGGCACCAGTTCCTCCATAGATCGCACATCACTGTACAGGAAATCCATAAACAGGCCGTGCCCATCCTTTCTGGCATCCAGCCAGAACATCAGGCTGGTCTTGGTATCCTCAAGCGCCTCACCGACCGGGACGTCTATAGGTCCGGGAGGCGCACCCGGAATAGTGGCGACGTCTCCCTTTATGCCGGCGAACCAGAGATAGGGAGTGAGGCCGTAGATCCATTCCTGTGCGGCAAGGGATGATGTGGTGGTCGCAAGACCCACAATTACTAACAATATCCTAACACGTTTCATGGTAATACGAATCAGTTTATATGAAATTCTTTCTCCATCATTTGCTTAAGTAAAACTGACGTGGAATGAAGGATTTCGGGTTTACTCAAGTGAACAGGAAAACAATAATGGATCGACGTGTTGACCTTGCCATCTACTATCTTCATATAAAAGGTTGTTAATTAGGGAAAGCGTACAGCAAAGAACCCCGGTGCGATATAAGACCAAGGTCGTACATCATGTGGAATTTACTGAAGCGCGGTGCCAGTTGTGCCTATCTAATGAAACACAAAAGACTACCTGAGATCGGTTTCTCCCAGCGTATTCCAAATCCCTTCAATGAAGAAGTAATCATATCTGCCGGTCCTTACCCCGATCAAGAGAGCTGCATAGGTATCATCCTTCAGTCGCACAAAAGCGAACGCTTTCTCCCGATACGGTGTTGGTGAATCCTTGCCACCCTGAATGGTCAAAGAATCTGTATAACCATCCTCCGGCGCGCGGGTCGCAGAACGATCTTTGGATGGCCGAATACCCCCTCCCAGAACAGTTACGGTAGCGGTCCAGGATTCCGGATCGGAAGCATCGAGATTAATGACCACATCA
>JAPUIL010000006.1 GCA_027297085.1 Verrucomicrobiota bacterium
ATTTCAGAGCTTTCCTGGTACAAGATGTGTTGCGGAGGACCTTGGAGGTCGCCGGATTCAATCCTTATCACGTGCGCAACCTGACCGATGTAGACGACAAAACCATTCGCACTGCTCAATCAGAAGGGAAAAATCTCAGTGATTTCACTGCTTTTTGGACCGATAAATTTCACGAAGACGCGGATGCGCTTAACATTATTGCTCCTCACAAGGAGCCTAAAGCGACCGAGCACGTTCCGCAACAGATAACCCTGGTAGAGCGACTCATTGAAAAAGGATTGGCCTACGCCGCAAAAGACGGATCAGTCTATTTCAAAGTGTCCGCTTACCCGCCTTACGGAAAACTCTCCCGATTGCAGGACCGGGTGATCGCCACCCAGTCCACGACCAGTGCTGGAGAACAGAACGATGCGGACGAATACGACCGGGAGTCTGTGACTGACTTCGCACTATGGAAATCCCGCAAGCCGGAAGACGGAGATAATTTCTGGGAGAGTCCGTGGGGTGAAGGACGCCCGGGATGGCACTTGGAATGCTCGGCTATGAGCCAGCAATACCTCGGGGATAGTTTCGATCTGCATGCGGGAGGTATCGATCTTTGCTTTCCCCACCACGAAAACGAGATAGCCCAAAGCGAAGGAGTTACCGGGAAACCGCTTGCCCGCCACTGGTTTCACAATGCTCACCTGCAAGTAGAAGGCCAAAAAATGAGCAAGAGCCTCGGCAACCTTTATACTCTGGACGAGCTTAAGGAAAAGGGGTTCAGCCCGATGGAGGTACGCTATACGCTTATTTCCGGCCATTACCGCCAGCCATTGAATTTTACCTTCGCCTCCCTCAAATCCGGTCGTAGCGCCATGAAAAAAATGGAGAAAGCTGTGACCCGCTACCTGGAGCAGGCAGAATTGACTGAAGAAGATTTTCAGGCCATGGGAGTAGCACCCTACCCGACAGATTGGGGTCACTTTACCCGCGCCTGGGAAGGCCTGGCCAACGACCTGAATGTTTCACAAGCCACTGGCGGCATTTTCGCCGGTTTTGCTGCTATGGAACAAATCGAGCTCGACGCTGAAGCCGTCAGAAAAGAGCTACAAGCTCTGGCGGGAGTGCTCTACGCAATGGGCATAAAGCTGTTTCAGAAAATCGATGAACCAGAAATCGATATTCCAGATTCTATTCGCACCCTGGCGGAAGATCGTTGGCAAGCAAAACAATCAAAAGACTGGAAAAAAGCCGATGCATTAAGGCAAAAGCTTCAAGAAAGCGGTTGGAATATTCTGGACCGCAAAGACGGTTACGACCTGTGTCCTGCAAAATAAGTGGCATTTCAGTTCGTTTTGTGAAAACTGGAACAGATACTAAAACATCAACCTCTTTTTTAATATGAAACACTTAACTTTGTCCTTCCTCTCACTACTCGTATTATTAATGACCTCGCAGGCCCAAGCTGATAAGAGCGAAAGACTTCCGGAAACAATCGACCCGGATCGTCACTACCTGTTCTACCTGCATGGTCAGATCGTAGAAGGATCAGATGGCCATCCCAACCATGCGGACCTTGGTATCTACCGATATCCGGAAATTGTTAAGGAGCTGGAACAAGAAGGCTTCTGGGTGATCAGCGAAATTCGCCGCAGCAATACCAATATAAACAGCTATGCAGGATTGATCTCTTTTTACGTGGATCAGCTAAAAGAAGCCGGCGTACCTTCATCGAAAATCACTGTATTAGGTGCTAGCAAAGGTGGAATGATTGCTTGTTACGTATCCAACAAACAACAGGATCCGGATATTAACTATGTAATTTTGGCCGGATTTTTTTATCGTCTGAAAGAGGATCCGAAAATGCTGGTCTCGGGGCGGGTATTATCCGTTCACGACTCGGCTGATCAGAACAATATCAACCCCAAATATTTCCTGAGAAAATCATCTGGAGTAACCGATGAAAAGGTTGTGATAACCCGTCATGGTTGGGGGCATAGGCTGATCTATGAACCTAGATATGAATGGGTCAAAGAGGTAGTTCTCTGGAGTGGGATCAATAAGAAAAAGAAAGCTAAGGATTGATCACTTGACTTGCTCAACCAATACCACATTCAGTGAAGACCGAATGCCCGAGATCATTATAACGACAACATCTTCAACCCGACCACCAAAGCCGTCGGCTTGTGGTTAAGTATATTTAGTACACACACTTCACCGGGCCTCGGAATTTCTCCGCGGCCTTTTTTATTTTTAAAAAAGCGGCTTTTCAACCACCCAGCTTTCCAACAACTTTTTAAACGATGAAAGAAATGTCTCCACTCGAAGAAATCCGGCACTCGTCGGCTCACATTCTGGCCACGGCTGTGCTCCGTCTATTTCCGGAGACCAAGCTCGATATTGGACCTCCTACCGACAGCGGATTTTACTACGACTTTGATACCGATCACAAATTCACGGAGGAAGATCTCGAAGCCATCGAAGCGGAAATGAAAAAAGTGATCAAAGAGAATCAACGGTTCGAGCGTTTTGAAAAAACTCGGGAAGAAGCAATCGATCTTATTAAGGAAATTGGGCAAGCCGAATACAAGCTGGGTCGGTTGGAGGATATTCCAGAGGGCGATACCATCAGCTTTTACCGCAATGGTGAATTCGTCGACCTCTGCGCGGGCACTCACGTCAATTACTCCAAAAAGATTAAAGCCGTAAAACTTCTCAGCATCGCCGGGGCTTACCACCGGGGAGACGAAAAGAACAAGCAGCTACAACGCATCTACGGCACTGCATTTGACACTAAGGACGACCTCCAGCAACACTTGGATCAATTGGAAGAAGCGCGCAAACGTGACCATCGAAAAATCGGCAAGGACATGCAGCTCTTCCACATCGACGAAAAAGTCGGTCAGGGCCTGGTTCTCTGGACTCCCAAGGGCTCTATCATTCGCAACGAGCTTCAGAATTTCATTTCCGAAGAGCTGAGAAAACAGGGCTACGACCAGGTATATACGCCGCATATCGCCAAGTTGGATCTTTTCCGAACTTCCGGCCATTTCCCTTACTACCAGGACTCCCAATACCCGCCAGTCATTGACCGCCAGTCTCTGGCAGACCTGGCGGATGAGAACAAAACCTGCGCAGACCTGACCAACCTTCTTAATGAGGGGCAAATCGAAGGCTACTTGCTCAAGCCGATGAACTGCCCCATGCACATCAAGTTGTTTGACTCGCAGCATCACTCATACCGCGACTTGCCGGTACGCTTTGCCGAATTCGGAACCGTGTATCGCTGGGAGCAATCCGGCGAGCTGAGTGGTATGACCCACGTACGCGGGTTCACACAAGACGATGCCCACATCTTTTGTACGGACGATCAGGTTAAGGGAGAAATCCAGGGATGCCTGGATCTGGTAAAAACCGTTTTCAATGTCCTGGGCATGACCGACTACCGCGTCCGTATCGGCCTTCGCGATCCCGACTCCTCCAAATTCGTGGGATCGCCCGAAAACTGGGTCAAAGCAGAGACTGCCTTGCGCGAAGTCGCATCGACTTTCGGTGTTCCTTTCTCAGAAGAACTTGGTGAAGCTGCTTTTTATGGTCCAAAGATCGACTTTGTTGTGAAAGACGTTATCGGCCGGGAATGGCAGCTTGGGACTGTGCAGGTGGATTACAATCTTCCGGAACGTTTCGAGCTGAGCTACATCGGCCCCGATAATAAACCACACCGCCCTGTCATGGTACACCGGGCACCCTTCGGATCGATGGAACGTTTCTGTGGAGTCCTCATCGAACACTTTGCCGGTAACTTCCCAACCTGGCTCGCTCCTGAACAGGTTCGCCTCTTACCGATCAACGATGCGGTCCTGCCCTTCGCCCAAGAAGTGGAAGCCAAGCTGAAAGCCGCCAAGGTGCGTGTGAAGATCGACGGCGCCTCCGAAAAACTCGGCGCCAAAATCCGCCGGTCCGAACTCGACAAGGTACCCTTCGTCGGAGTCATCGGCGGAAGGGAAGCTGAAGAAGGAACCGTCACCGTACGCTCCCGTGTCGCCAAAAGCAAAGAAGGCACGTACCCGGTCGCCGAATACCTGGATTTGATCCTCGACCAGATCGCCAACAAGACCTTGCCGGAAAGCTAGAGCAACTGCGAAAGACGTTAAATTTCGCGAAAAGACAGAGGTTAAAGAGCTAGAATAATTTTAACTGCCTTCCACGTCATTCTACGTACGCTCCTAATTGTAATGCTTGGAAGGTTACTCGCATTCGAGTTGTAATTGTGTCTTGATAGGTAAACCAAGTACCGATAGCTTTCAGCTTCACTTCGATGCCAAGTCAATTACACTCACCCATTTCATCTTTATCGATTACAGAGAACTGAATTATGAATACACGTTGCAAAAGTTTTTGTGGTATTGCTTTCTTCGCGGCCTTGTCGCTTATGGTGACGGGACCTGTGTGGGCACAGCCCACTGCTGAGATTCCCTCAGCGTCGTCCCGGCCTGTAGCCGATAAAATTCCTGACGCCAACCCGCTCAATGTCGTGCTGATTCTCTCCGATGACCACCGCTACGATGTGATGGGCTTCATGGGGCATCCCTTCGTGAAAACGCCGCATATGGATCGACTTGCCAAAGAAGGCGTCCACTTTCGTCACGCTTTAGTCACGACAAGCCTTTGCTCGCCCAGTCGCGCCTCCATCCTAACCGGACTTGTCACTCACCGCCATGGCGTCACAAGTAACGCCCCACCATCACCGCCCGACGCCCATTATTTTCCTCAATATCTCCAAACAGCTGGCTACCAAACCGCCTTTGTCGGCAAGTGGCACATGGGTTACGACAACGACTCACCCCGACGCGGCTTTGACCACTGGGTCGGATTTAAGGGCCAAGGCTCATACGTGCCCGGACCCAACATCCTCATCAATATTAACGGAAAACACGTCCCGCAAAAAGGCTACATTACCGACGAACTGACTGACTATGCTGTGGATTGGCTCCAAGAACGTAGCGCCGATCAACCTTTCTTTTTATACCTGTCTCACAAAGCGGTACACTCAAACTTCACCCCCGCGCGACGCCATAAGGGCAATTACGCCGATAGCGCCGTAACGCATCCGCCCACTATGCCGGACACAGCCCAGCGTCGCGCATCCCAGCCTGACTGGGTCACTGCTCGTCGTACCTCCGGTCAAGGCATTGGTTCGACGCCTAAGGATTTCGCCAAAATGGACGCAACTTACCGGAAGTACTGCGAGGCCGTTACAGGTATTGACGACAGCATTGGCCGCGTCTTAAGGACCCTCAGGCGCAAAGGTCTGCTTAACAGCACACTGGTGATTTACATGGGCGACAACGGCTTCAGTTGGGGCGAACACGGATTAACCAACAAACGACACGCCTACGAAGAATCCATGCACATACCCATGCTGATGCGCTGTCCTCAGCTATTTGAGGCCGGTACGGTTGTTAACGCACTCGCCGCCAATATAGAC
>JAPUIL010000060.1 GCA_027297085.1 Verrucomicrobiota bacterium
GTCGTGTTCTAATAACTCGCCATCCCCATATACTACCGAATAACGGACATGAAATTCTCCGGCTTCATTGGGAAGAAAATCTCCTTCGTATTGGCCGGGCAACGTGAGCGAAGGATTGAGCAAAATATCGGCCCCTCCACCCCCTGGTTTTTCAATAGTGGCAGATACACGGGCCTGTGATTCTGGACCAAAATCCTGAGCCCTGACTTTGAGATCGAGATCCACCTGGCTGTCCAACGATTGCACTGTTCCCTGCAAGGGCATGTCCAATCGTTCCTTGCCGCCACTGGCCAACCAGAAAAGCAGCTGACGCCAAAACAAACTGTGCTGTTCCTTGCCCTTGTCCGACTCCATCCGCCAACGCCATGTATTCTCCGTACCCAGATAAGCGGTACTACCGGCACCAAAGGCCTGAACTACGAGGATAGGATTATCCCTTCCCCGGGTTGCCGCGGAAATCCGGCCTCCACGGCTTATCGAAGTACCAAGATAGACCGGGGTATTTTCAGGTAGATAAGGCCCCGGGGATTGGAAAAGCGACCCACCTTTGCTGCCCGTAAATACCGGATTTGCCTCGAATTTCAAAAAGCGTTTATCCTTGTAAAAAATAGTCTGGGCTTCCTTGACCGGCAGCATCGATGTGAGCGATTGAGGCGATTGGTCCATCGGCCCGAGAGCCAGTAATCCGGCCCCGCGCCTAGTCACGGCTTTGCGTAAGGTCTGAAGAATTTCTTCGTTCAACAAGCTGGTCAGGCGTGTGTCCAGGATGAATGCATCGTATTCAAAATAAAAGGACGGTTCCCTAGGCAACTCCTTCAACGGTACGGATTTCTCTTCCGCAGCCCTGTTTTGCAGATAGGATTTCGGACCCGTACGGATAAAACTGTCTAACTGGAATCGTGCGTCATCTTTCAACGCCTGTTTGAGAAAACGAAACTCCCAATGCAATTGCGACCCCAGATAAAGTAGGCGATACTCATCGGGTTTCTTGATTTCCATCGTTGCAAAATCCACATCCGAAGCCGGATTCGTATCCTCCACCAGGGGCTCAACTCGCAGCCGGTAGGTCCGGACACCGGCGTATTCAGCCCGGTCCTCAAACATAACATTCCGGGTCTCGCCCGGATCCAGGGTAACGATTTTGTCTTCCAGCCATTCCCCGCCCCGGAAAAGTTGTACTGTTACCGTCTTTTCTGTATTAAAGGCATTGGTCACGGTTCCTGCCACTGTCACCACATCTCCCACTTCGGCTTCCAGCTTCGAGTCAGTGAAGCGAACACTGATGTCCCCCGGAGGCGCATTCTCGCCCACTCCAATCACGGAGATGGGTATATCCGCATCCCGAAATTGCCGAGCAGCCTCAATAAGGAGTGTGCCCGAATTTTCATGACCATCGGAAATCAACAACACTCCGCCCAGTGACCGGCCACGATTCTGACTCTGGCTAAGGACCTGAAGGAGACTGTCTCCAGGAGCACTCTGCCCGCCGGTTTCATACACACCGCCGAACCGCCAGGGCAGCGTATTTTCCCGAAAGATGTAGGGGTTGACCGGATATTTCGCCAGCGGACCGCTGAAGAGGTTGTCCGGTTCTTCAAATTCAATCATGCTACGGACCGCTGCAGCCCGGTTGGTTGCTCGTTGCGTATCCGGAGTTTCCATACTACCCGATGCATCGGCAAGCAGCACCAGCTCGAAGGCTTCCGGATCGGGCTCCTCACGGATAAAGTAGGGATTGGCCAAAGCCAGAAACAAGGCCAGCAGTGCAGCTCCACGCAGCAAACCCAAGGTGATTCGGTAACGGCCGGGAATCCATGCCTGCAGACGACGGACACTCCACACCACTCCCAGGGCAGCGAGAAGCACACACAACCCGATAAACCAAAATGGAAATGGAAAGTCAAAATGCATGAGCAATCAGGAGCTTCCGCCGCTTTCCTCGGCCAATTGTTCAAAATACTTTTCCACTTGGGAGCGATATTGCTCAGGTGGATCGCTCGATTGACGCAACATATCGAGCTGCAGCTCGCGCAAGGAGGAACGCAGCCTCTCGAGCAACACTTGCCCGGCTTTGCCCAATACCTCGTCTGTTGCACGAACCGTGCCGGACCAATTTTCCGGATCTTCGTCTGTGTTTAATTCACCGGCAAATTCTCTGAGCTCAGGATCATCAAATCGGCTGGCCAAATCGGACAACATCCCACTCATCCGACCCTGCATGGTACGCAGTTGCTGTTGACCCTCGGACGATTCGCCCTCCGCCTGCATTTCCTGGAGCTCCTGCCTGGCCTGTTGCAATTCAGCCAAAGCTCTTCTTACAGCCGCATCTGCCAGTTGCGGCATTTGCGAAGCGGAGTCCTCAATGCCTTCGGACAGCTCGTCCAGAGACTCAGCGAGTTCATCCTGAATCGGAGCGGCACGTCCAAAGCGGCGATAGTGCAACGCATTTTCCGCACGAGATAGCCGGCCTTCCAGATTTTCTTCTTCGGCCTGTTCGGCCACACTATCCAGATCGGAAGCGGCTTCGGGAAATTGTTCTCTCAGTTGGTTGGCGGTTTGCCCAATCCGGTCCTGCCATTTTTCAAACGCTTCGGCGATTGCTTGTTGCTGTTCCTTTAAAGCAGCCTGCTCTTCTTCATTCAATTCGCCTTCATCGGCTTGTCGACTTTGGCCGGCGGCCTGCCTCTCTCGCGCAGCGAGTTGCTGTCCCTGAGTGGCCAGGCCCTCCATCATTTGCGAAGCCACTTGATTGATCCCCTGCTCGAGCAGGGTGGCCGCATTCATGAGACCTTGCTGCGCGCGTTGCCCACTCCCCTGTGCCAGACCGGGTTGGCCTTCTTCAAGTTGTCCAGCACCGGCTGCCATTTCGGCAGCGGCTTGATCCACCGCGGGAGCTGACGGTCCACCAGGCATCAAACGTTCCAACTGATCACGCATTTCCACCGCATCGCGGGATAATTGCGACTGTTGCCCGGCCAGCTCAGCCAATTCTTCGGAAGTTGCATTGCGCCGATTGGCCCGGTCGATCGCTTCATTGAGTTCATTCTGCCGATCAATCAAAGAATTTAAGTCGTCCAGCGCCTTGGGCAATTCAGCGAAATTGGGTCCTTCATCCTGCGCCTGGTTTTGTTCGTTTTCCGAAGGGGGTTGGCCTTGCGAATCGCCCTCCGACTCAGACTGACTTTCACTCTCGGAGTTTGACCGGTTGCGGCTTAACTCCGCTTCGAAGGAAACCAGCTCGGCAAGCGCCTGCTCCTCGGGAGCAATAGCCAGATCGGTAGCATTGCTGTTGATCATGGTCTCCGCTTTTACCATCGCCTCCCGTGCTCGAATCAAAAACTCCATCAAATGATCCTGGCCCTGTTGGGTAAGAATGGGAGCCGCTTGCACCATGACGGTTTCGATCACATTGCGCAAAGAGGCCAAATCCGTGCCGATCTCCTGATTTGCGAACTGGTTTTCATCGGGCGGCAAGCCCAGTGCGGCATAAGTGTCGCGGATGATGCGTTTGAGTTCGATCACCAGGGCGCGCACATCCACCTCCCGGGTTTCGCCTTCTCCGTCCATGCCTTCCAGCTCAATGGGTTCCTTCGCCACTCGGACTTCGATAAAAAATACTTCCGAGCGCACCAGATTGGGCTCCGGTTTCTTGTTGTCCATGGCAGTGGCCGAGTAGGTAATAACATCTCCATCGAGCACTTCCAGTTCGAAGAGATCCAATGCCTCAAAGAGGTTAAACTCGATTGGACCTGGCTCGCGGTCCGGATCACCGGCGTGCATGGCAATCGAGGTTTGGCGGGTCCCGGATATCGACAGGTTAAGGATCACCGCATCGAGACCAAAATCATCCGCCACAAATAACTCCAGCGGAATCATATCTTCAGGTTTTACAGTGATGTCTTTCCCCGGTTGTATCCATTCGAGCACCGGTTTCTCATCGGGAAGAACTTTTAATTGCACCGTATCGGTTTGCGCCCTGTGACCCGTTTCGTTAAACATGACAAAACGAAGCGAGGTCGACTCATCGGGCCGCATATCAAATCCGAAGGTGCCTGCTTCATTTTTTTGCAGAGGCAACGCCTCTTCCCAAAACTCCACTGCCAGTTCCTCGATAGATGCGCCCGCCAGGTCGAAGGACAACAATGTGCCTTCCAGGATTTCAAGATCCTTCATTGCATCGTAGTACTCCGGTTGATACCCACTGTAAGCTGGCGGCTCGACCGAAAGCTGAAAGAGATCAATGACAGGTGGGTCGTAGGCGAGGACTGAATACCAGGGGGAAGTCAGCGATTCAGTCTGCACCCTAAATTGAAAGTCTTCACTGACATCGTAGAAAACAAAGTCGGACCGGCTGTTCCCCGCTGCGTTCATAGGAAATTGGACCCGCTGGCCGTTTTCTAAAAATTCAATCGTGCATTGCTGGTCCCATCGTCGAGGAGTAACAAACACGCGAAGGTCTTCGTTGCGGGCAACTTCAAGAGGCTTGGGAGACACATAAAAACCCGTTGACTCCCCACGTACCCAATCACCGAGGTGGTATCGAAATTTCTGAGACGCATCGAAAAAGTGAGCAAATACCAGAAGTGCAATCGCCAACAGCCCGGTCCCTGACAGCACATAAAAACTCAAGTGCCGGGGGATCAGAATTTTTTCCAGATCATAGGATGCTGTCTTTTCTTCAACCGAATCGATAAGAAGCCGTTCAATGGGACCGCGTTGGGATGGTGGGACTTTGGCCACATCCACCGCCGCATTGAGGCTATCCATCAACTCGGGGTGCGCTTGCTCCACCTTGTTAGACAGTTCTGTGAGCCGCGGTTGACGTTTGAAAACGTGAACAAGGCCCGCCAAAGTGATAACCCCCGCTGCACCCAGCACGAGGATGTTAAGCATGAAGACGGTTGTTTCCTTGAAAACGAAGAGCTTCTCC
>JAPUIL010000600.1 GCA_027297085.1 Verrucomicrobiota bacterium
AAAGGAAAGCGCCTCGGTGCTGGCTGCGTGAAACGGGTGATGCCCAATGCGACGGGCGATCGTCCTGTGAAAATCGAGGCTCGGGAAGGCGCGCACTGCGGAGCGGTCGTATAAGCCCTGTCAAAACGCATACCTTCCGCGGCGAAGGCATCCAGATTAGGCGTAACCGCATCCGTTTCTCCGTAGCTCCCCAAGTGCGGAACGCTATGGTAGTCTGAGAGAATCAGTAGTACGTTGGGTTTGGCTGATAAATTTTCAAAACACAGCAGTGCGAGTCCAAGAACACCGGTCCACCAACCTACAAGTTTCATTTGTTGTAATCCGTGCTTCTCACAACGTTGAGATGTCGGGCTTGACGACCGATAAGAGAGGGCGCGCACTTCTGTGCGTAACTGAGCTGGGAGGGAAGGAATACTCGGCATGTCGACCTGAGGATGGATGCAAACCGAATTTCATTATGATACGAATTGGGCCAAAGAACAGAATTTCTCATTATAGATTTTTCTCCTTGTTTGCATCCATCCGGTGAGGAGACGTATTAAAGTTCGCGGATCTTGATGCTCCGGAAACTCACCTTATCATGATGATCCGTTAGGGCAATGTAGCCCTTTTCTCCTAGGCCGAAACCTTCCTTATCCTTATATTTACTCCGAGCAACCAAAGCGCGGTAGATGTTGTTGCCACGGTCGTACTGGACAACCTTGAAACCGTTCAGCCAGTGTTCGACCCGATCGTTGGGGCGAACTACAATGCGGCCATGATTCCAATTGCCAATATTCAAAGGAACGTTGCGGTAAGAAACAAAACGCTCAGCCGGAATCAGGTCGTAAAGGGAAGCGCAGGTCCGATTGCTGGCAGCTCCCTGTTTCGCGTCCGGATGTACCTTGTCGTCAAGAATCTGATACTCCAGGCCCAGGGCGGAATTTCCACTTTCAGTTACAAAGTATTTGATGCCACTGTTGGCACCCCTTGTCGGCAGGAATTCAAAATCGAGTTCAAAAGCTCCATATTGGTCGACAGCGACAATGTCTCCCCCTGTTGGTTTTTTTCCTTCTTCGTCAGGGACCACCGTCAGTACGCCGTCTGTCATATCCCAACCGTCTTTCGGAAAAGTTTTTGCGCCGACTTTTCTCCAGCCTTTGCTGGTCTTGCCGTCCCACAACAGTTTCCACTTTCGGGCTTTTTCATCCGTGGAAACCGTGTTCGGAACCATATTGCGAATGTAGAATCCTCGGCTCTTGGTGGGTTTTTTGACATCGGTATTGATGCGGATATTGCGCCAGGCAACTTCCTTGCCAAGATTCTCCTCGCTATTGCCTACGCCGTGCACCTGAAGGGCGATAAAGCCTTTTGAGGTCAGGTCATCTATCACATGAGAAACCGGCTCGTCGTTGAGCCATGTTCGCAATGAACTTCCTACACATTCGATGCGAACTTTATTCCACGCCCCTTGTTTGAACAGGTTCTTGGCTTTGGGATTGAATTCGACTGGATAAAGCCAGCCTCGGCGACCTTCGTCATAAATACCCGCGGTCCAACGCCGGTCTGCTGTGTCCAGTTCATACTGGTAACCATGTACTCGGCCTTCCCGGTACTCGGGGAAACTCAAGCTGCGAAACTGGATGCCTGAATTCAGGCCTTTGTCCACTTTGACTTCAAGTTCCAGGACGAAGTCACCGTAATCCTTTTCTGTAGTGAGGAAGGTATTGGGCGACTTGGGAACACTCTTCCCAACAATGGCACCGTCCTCGACGCGATATTCGGCCCAGCCATTTTTGATCTTCCATCCCTTCAGGGTCTCTCTGTCGAACAATTGCTCCCATTCCGCTCGAGCGGTTGAAGCAAATAGCGTCATCAAAAGAAAAAGTGCGATTAATTTAAAAGGTGTGAGTTGCTTTTTGATCATAATAGTCATGGTGATTATAAACTTGATATATTTACCGAGATCGTCCCGGAGGAAAAGCTCCAGCTTTTAACTGCAAAAACCTGGGTGGAAACGAACGAAGTAGTTGGTATTCTGTGGTATGCTGATTTTGTTTTTGGGGTAGGGAATGCCAGGGCGGCATTGAATATTTGAGCCGAGTATCTGAATACAAACTGTTACCGAATGGCAATCTTGAAACCTGGCGGCCTCCAGTTTTAACTCATTTGAGAAAGGAAAGCCTTATTTCATTCGGGAATAAATCGAATCCTCGAAGTTACTTTCGTTTCCGCCTGTAAGGAAATTGCAAAATCCCGAACCTCAGTCTTCCATAGGATTTCCAGTCCAACTATTACTTTGATTTAATAATAGCGGGCTATCAGACCAAAAATGCAATCCACCACCCAGCTTAGCTTGAAGGCAACACCGATGCAATCGGTCATGGCATTGCCGCTATTGCGTGGAGATTCCTTTCAGCCATACACCCAGCAGTTGAGTTGGCAGTTTTTTGAATCGTTGGATGTTGACTTGTTTAAAAAAGCCTGGAGACAGGTGCTCAATCGTCACGATGTATTTCGTTACCGCTTTCAACTCTCTGATGAGGGCAGAGTTCAGCTCTCTCTGGCCGATCGCCTCCAGGTGAAAATAAAGTTTCACGATTTGCAGAAAGAGAATAAGCCACTCCAAAAGGCCCGGTTGAGGAAGTTTAAATCGGAAGATTTGCGGAGAGGTTTTGTAGGTTTACAACAGCTTTGCCGGTTTAATTTGTTTCAACTGGATGCATCTTGCTTTGAACTGGTTTGGACGTCTCATCACTGTCTATTTGATGGACGCAGTCGCCTCATTCTCATACGGGAGTTCCTGGATGTTTACTCCTCCCTTATAAGCGGCGTAAAACCCCACCTACAGAAAACGTACAGCTTTAAGGCTTACTTGAATTGGATATCGAAATCTCGATTCGAAGATTCAAAGAAATTTTGGGTCAGGTATCTAAAAAGCCTGGAAGAATCCACCCCCCTTTCATTTAGGGGGAAAGCGGTTGTTCAAAAGAGGTCTTCGCACGACTATAAAAAATCCTCCCACTGTCTCTCTGAATCAATGACCTCGCGATTACATCGATGGACAAAGCGCACGGGGTTTTCGCATAATATTTTGTTTCAGGCGGCATGGGCGACTTACCTCTGGCGAACATCTGGTAAAGAGTTTGTGGTCTTCGGTTCTCCCCGTGCTTGCCGAATGTCCTCTGTTCCCGGAGCGAAACAAACGGTAGGTCTTTTTGTAAATACGGTACCGGTGGGTATTCGTTTCAAAAAATCAGACTCCGTCGGCGATTTGCTGAAGTCCATCCGCAAAGGATGGCAAGGCATGCGCGCTCATGAACACACCCCGGCGGCACTGATAAAGCAAGCTAGTGGAATTGCTTCTAACAAACCACTCTTTGAAAGTTTAATCGGATTCGAAAAGTACCAGTTGAGCGACGTCGTTCGGCACGGAGGAAAACCACGTTTCCAGTTTAGCCTGGAAGGATTTACCGACCTGCCATTGGTAATTCAGGTGTATGACGGATCGCGGATCCAAATAGTGGCTTCTTTTGATTCTTTGCGCTTTCAAACAGCTACTATAATTTCGCTAATCACAAACCTGGAAACCATTGTCACTCAGCTGATCGGGGATAGTTCCCAACCGCTTTCTTCATTGCACTTGTTATCTGGAAGCGAAACCAGGCTGGCTCATAGGCTAGGCCGGGGCAAATCGACCCAAGTCCTGAGACCCCTCGTCCACGAACAATTCGAATATATTGCCAAGCGCTATCCTAATAATACCGCGGTTCGACTCGGTACCAAGAATCTCAATTATCAGGATCTCAACGAACAGTCCAACCAACTGGCCCGGTACCTAGTCCGTAGAGGTGTAAAGCCTGGCATGTCAGTTGGGTTGTTTCTTGAAAGGGACGTTACGCTGATAATTTCTTTATTAGCCATTTTAAAAACAGGTAGCGCATACGTTCCTTTTGATATCGAATACCCGGAGGACCGACTCAAATGGATGGTGTCCGATTCGAAACCTGCCTTTGTACTGGTTACCTCCAACCTGAAAGATGAGTTCAAAGCGACCAAACTGAATGCTATTTATGTCGATAAAGAGGTAAGATCAACCAAACGTTTCTCGCGGAGAAACCTGAACATTGGGGTCACACAGGGAAGTCCGGCGAATATCATGTATACCTCCGGGTCCACTGGAAAACCAAAGGGCGTGGTAGTTCCGCACAGGGGGATAAACCGGTTGGTTCTCAGACCAAATTACGTGAAGTTGAATTCAAATACCCGAATTTTGCAGATGGCCCCGGTTTCCTTTGATGCATCTACGTTTGAAATCTGGGGAGCTCTCCTGAACGGAGGTACTTGCGTGCTTTATCCCGGAAGGGTACCCGATTTAGTAATACTCAAAAATTTGGTTAGGAAACGCCGGATAAACACGCTCTTCCTGACTACAGCCTTGTTCAATTTAATCGTCGACGCCGCACCAAAATCACTGAGTGGTATCAAGCAGTTACTGGTTGGTGGAGAAATCTTATCAACCAAACACATCAGAAAAGCGCTAGAGGTATTAAAAGAAACCCGAATAAGCAACCTATACGGGCCTACGGAAAATACAACCTTCTCCTGCTTCCATCCCATTCCTAGGAATTATCCGGTGAATAAAGCAATCCCCATAGGAAAGCCCATTCAGGAGTCATCGACCTATATTTTAGATAATTGCCGGCAACTCCTTCCGGTTGGTGTTGCCGGCGAACTCTATGTGGGCGGTAAAGGCGTTGCACTTGGTTACTTGAACCAGCCGGAACTCACTGAGGAGCGCTTTCTTCAGAATCCTTTTTCAGTGGATCCTAGTGACAGGCTCTACCGCACCGGGGATAAAGTTTACCTGAATGAGAACGGGGACATCGAATTCCTGGGCCGCTTTGATGATCAGCTTAAAATTCGTGGCCACCGGATTGAACCTGGCGAAATTCAGTCAGAGTTGTTGCAGCACCCTCAAATTAAGGAGGTCTATGTAAAAGCCGTTGTGAACAAAAGAGGAGAAACAGAGCTGGCCGCATTCTTGGTCAAATCAAATAGTCCCAAATTTAAGTCCGACACGATGCAAAGCTGGCTGGCTAGCCGCATGCCAAATTATATGGTGCCAAGCCACTTTATATTCCTGGACAGCCTACCCCTGACAGCCAACGGCAAGGTAAACAACCAAGCACTCATTATCCAGAAAAACGACAGGACAACACCAGAGACAAGCCGCTTCGAGAACATAACCGGGACCGAACGATTTTTACTTAAAAGTTGGGAAAAGATTTTGGGCGAAACACCGGCCAATTTACATACATCCTTCTTCGACGCTGGGGGTCATTCTTTGCTTGTTACTTCCTTGTTATTTTATGTCGAAACACACTTCAAAGTCCACGTCCCATTTTGTCAGATTAGGGAGCACCAATCTATTCATAAACTGGCAAATCTAATTGATGCGCTGTCCAAGCGGAAGGTTTCTCAGACCTCTGCTAACACGTTTAAAATCAAACCCGTACGAATAAAGCGAATCACCCCGTTGAGTAGAACCTGGAGAGGAAAGTATTTTGGGTATATAACCGATCCTAACCTTAAAGGCCAAATCATCGCCCGGGCATACATGATCAAAGGAGCTCTGAAAAAGCAGATTCTAACACAAGCCCTGGATCATGTTATTAATATCCACGAGCGTCTTCGAACTCGGGTTATCAAAATAGATGGTGAGTATCTGGAGGAAATCCAACCACGGGTAAAAATTAATTTTCCCTACCATAATTTTACCAAACTTGGGTTGGACGCAGCTATGGCCAAAGCAAGGAAAATGTTTGAGAAGGAAGGCCTGACCCCGATGGACTTTCGAACAGCTCCGCTTGTAAGAATGCAGCTTTTCAAATTGGCCAAAGATCAGTTCTGCTTCCTCTTCAGAGTCCATCATGCTGCGGTTGACGGCGCCTCCCTTGTTTTACTCCTAAATCAAATCAGCACAACTTACGAAGAACTTGTGGCGGGAAAAAGCCCTTCGATAAAACCGTCTCGATTCAGTTTCCGGCAATATGAAGAAAGTTACAAAGCATGGATGACTTCTAATAATAGAAATCGTATAACGGAATTTTGGAAACAGCAGGTCAAAAACAGTCGTATTTACCATTTGCCTATTGAAAAAAGAAGAATTCCTCAAAACCTGGAATTGGCTCTAATGGATGATTACGTGTTTGAGGCATCCTGGGCTAATCATATACAAGACTTTTGCGAGACTCAGGGAATTTCAAAGTACATCTTCCTACTCACCCTTGGCAGCATTTTAGTTTCTCGCTACACCGGCCACCTCACTAGCCAAGTCACTTCCTCCTCCAATGCGCGGACAAATCTAGATGAAATGGAGATTGTAGGCGAGAAGACCTCACTAATATTCGTTCATCACAAACTCCAAGAGACCCAATCCTTTATAGAATTGGCAAACAACTTAATGGATAAAGCGTATCACCTTTTGGAACATAGTAACATTGAACAAAAACATCTGGCCGATCTTTTTCCGCCTGCCAAGGGAAGCGCTTTCGAAATCCT
>JAPUIL010000601.1 GCA_027297085.1 Verrucomicrobiota bacterium
CTGGCCACCGGAGCATGCAGTCGCAATCGTTCGGTCTTAGGTAACAACTCACCAATCCAACCACTCAAAACAATGGTATAACCACGTCCCAATAATTTATAAGAAGGTTGCTCAAAGCGAAGAAGAGGTGAGCCACCGCGATTATTTACTTCATAAATAAGCGTGCCGTTTACTTTGGTGCGATCCGCAGGAACCAGCACGAGAATATCAGCCGAATATTCCACCAAACCTGCTTTGTTGCGGGGAGCTCCTTCAAGATCAACAATGGTCTGGTTTAAAGTTCCCGCGGGATCTACTGTGTAATAGACACGCCCTGATAATTTTTCATAAGGACCAGTTTCTCCGAATGATTGACCGTCTAGGTAGTGGGTCCGTTCAGTTATATCAATCCGTTCAACCCCTGCATCTACAGCCACATTGATCAAAAAGACTCCACAAAGGACACCGGCAAAAAGTTTATATTTCATCATCTCTAAGGATATATTTATTGATCTCAATTCGTTTTACTTTCGAACACAAATTACTGCCGCAGAAACCGGGTGTCGATAAACGACTTCAATATCTTTATTCTCCAAAAATTGATTATCCTCGTCAAAACTGTCAGGCAACAACACAAAATACTTTTGCCGTTTATCAATTGGATTCCACGTAAATTCCGGAAGTGTTGAATCGGTAAAATAGATTCGGTAAAAATTTAATGCCGGTTCAAAAAGCCAGTTGATTCCGATTCCAAATTCGAAGCCATCGTCACTTAAAGTTTTTAATTCCAAAAATACTTCTTCGGATCCCGAATCGTATTTCCACTCACGAAAATAATTCATGCGAAGGGAAGTTATAAAACACAAAACCACCAAGGTTAAACTGATTCGGGACAAGTATTCGAATATTACAGAGAAAATGACTCTGCGGAAATCTCCCAATGAGATGCAACCCAGCAATAGAAACAAGGGAACAAAGAAAATACCGGTCCTTTCCTTCGGAAGCAACACGCCTAAAAAATAAAAAGCAAAACTGTGAGTCGTAAACGCTACACATAAAATCAGGAATACAAACTTCCAGAGTTTTAGCCTCCCATCATTGTCAGGTTTTTTAGGATCGTTTCCTTTAAGCGACCGGAGAGCGATCGCGGCGTTATACAAAATACATATTGCTAGAAGGAACGGCAGAAAAGTGAAAATTCCTGAAACGAATTCAGGCCATGAAATCCATACATCATTTCTGCCAAAGTCGTCAAAGGTAGCCGTGACAAGACTATTGTAGACTGAAGACCAACTCTGGCTTCCGTAATAAATCAATGATTTTTTAGCGAAAACAATAGAGGGATTTAAAAACATGTACAAAATGGCTCCCGGCAGTAAAAGCGGTGCAATCGACTGACTGACGTTTTTAAAATTCCTCTTCCCCCTCATGGGATCTTCTATGAGATATGACCAGCTAAAGAATACCAAAAGCAGGCTTACATTCACAAAGGCGAAAGAAAGATTGGAGGCGACGGACAAAGAGCATAAACAGGAGATTTTCATATAGGTCCGGCTCTTAGGGGACCCTTTCTCCTTTGAGTCGTCCGTGAGCAACTCCAACGCGGCAATGAGGAAGGCGAGCATAAAAAACCCCAACGCCAGACTGTAGCCTCTGGCAACAACCAGATAGTCCAAAATAAACGGACTGGTTGTTAAGGCTGCCAAAGACAGAAAGTATTCAAAATTACCCTTACAGAAATTACGGCAGAGTCGTTCAACCGACATCATATAAAGAAAACCACCCAGTAACGCCGGTATCCTTATGCTTAAGTGGGACAGGCCAAAGGTAGCAGTAGATAATTTTACCAACGTGGAATGAAAGGTATGATTATTCGAAGAAAAATGTCCCAACACATATTCCCATCCCCGGGATACAAAACGTATGTAAGTGATCGCTTCATCGTGCGTGATGGATTGTGTATACGCCCGGATAATATTAAGGATAAAAAGAACAAGGATGAGTAAATATCCGCACTTCCAAATATAAGGCGAAAGCACCCCATTTCCTTTGTAATTGGGAGTTGGCTTTTCCGGAACTACCCGACTCTCTGATTCTTGGTTCATACTTTTTGGGCAATCAGGCGCAGGATCTATAAATTAAAGTCTGAAAGACTTTTTGGAAATTTGGTGAATCGGTTGTTGGAGAATAGATTTCCGGTGACGAGTTGAAGATTAACTTTTTGAAATAACCCAACTTGAAGCGCAATAGCCAATTAAAACAGCTGTCTTCTCTTCTGGAGATTCTCCACAAAGATCAGAAAGTAAAAATATTGTCGGGTTCGTAAGTATTTTATTTTGCAATACCTTCCCAACACAGCAAAATTTTTGCTGTGAACTCATTTCTACACTACATTATCGCTCACTTGTTTCTACCGCTCCTTCTTATCGTCGTCGTCGGCTGCGCAGAAACAAATACGCCATCGAATTCCCAAGCCGAACAGGACATTCGCTCCATACTCGACAAACAGGTGGTCGAATGGAACAACGGAGATATTCCGGCGTTCATGGACACCTATGTAAAATCGGATTCGCTCAGGTTTTCTTCAGGAGGAAACGTCCAACGAGGCTACCAGGAAACACTCGAGCGCTATCAAACACGCTATCCGAACCGCGACGCCATGGGACAGCTCCGATTCGAAGATCTCGAGGTTCAGCTACTCTCCAACGAATGGGCCGAAGTCCATGGCCGTTACCGTCAGAAACGAGGCGGCGACTATGCTGATGCCATGGGCCTCTTTACCCTACTCCTCCAAAATACTTCCGCCGGATGGAAGATTCTTCATGACCATACTTCGGCCGCCGACTAGATCGGTAATCACTCCTCTTCCGTCACGCGAAGAAAGAACTCGACTGCGTTTTTAGAGTATTTCTCGAATTCGGTTTTGAACTCCTCTTTATTCCGAGAACCGTGTGGAGTGCGCGGCCACTCAGTCTCGACGCTGTAACCCGCAAATTCCATGCTTTGCGCAAATTCCTGGGCAATTTCGAAGCGAGTATCCAATGAGCCGCACATAACTAGAAAGGGAACATTTTTAGCCCCGGATTTGGGAGTTTGTCCCGCTACATTGGCAACCCGAACACTGAAGATATCGTATAATCTCTCCGTTACTAATAAACGATTCTCCGGTTTGGAGAGAAAGGTGCCTGGATTGCCCACTTTGCCAAATGACTCTATCAACAAGCTGCCGTTCGGAGTAGTCCAAGTCCCGGCAGCAAATGGAGCGACTGCTTCCACCAATTCAGGATTACTAAATGCAAACCGATGTGAAAACTGCCCGCCGCGGGAGTAGCCCGTCAAAAGAATCTTGGGTCGAAGTTGGTATTGTTCATGCAAATCATCGAGAACGCGGTGCAAAAATTTTCCTTCTCCCAGAGCTGGAAAACGACTGGCCTGGAAATCCTCGTTCGAAAAGCTGGGAGAGACCACAATCGCATCCAAACCAAGCTCGTCTGCACTCAGCCTGACATCTTTCGCCAAATAGAAATCTCGACCGTTGCCATTACCGCCGTGAACGACGATTGCTAGCCAAAAAGTTTTTTCTGCAACATAATTTACCGGTAACCGCACAAAGTATTCCCGCTCGACACCCTCAAACTCTAAAGTATGACGAAGCGGATCATCCAATTGAGGCTGTGCTTGAGCAGACAGGTGCAGAACAGTAGTCGACAATCCAACGCACATGAGACAGCAAACAATAGATCTTCTTTGTATCATAAAACAATCCATCTGTATTTTCGTTACCAACCTTTAGCATGTCCACGAATAAGTGAAGCAAAGGAATGTGGTGTAAATTCATTGAATCCCTTGCAAATACCCGGTCTTATTACCCCACAACTTATCCAATTCTTTTATGATCAGCAAACATTGCCCTATTTTGGTTATCCTACTTTTCAGCGCTTTGATCTTATTATTCGGCTGCGCAGTAGACTCATCAGATTCCGCAAAAAGAACTGATCGCCGGCCAAACGTTATTCTCATCATGGCAGACGACCTTGGTTATGAAACGCTTGGTTGTTACGGCGGAGAATCTTACGACACTCCTGTTCTGGATCGGTTGGCTGAAACCGGAGTTCGCTTTGAAAATGCTCACGCACTTCCACTTTGCACACCCACTCGGGTGTCTTTAATGACCGGCAAATATAATTGGCGGAACTGGCACTCATTCGGCATACTCGATCCGGAAGCAAAAACCTTCGGCCACTGGATGACTGAAGCGGGTTACCGCACCTGCATATCGGGCAAGTGGCAACTGCAGAGCTATAACCCGCCAGAATTCATGCCAGAATACCGTGGCAAAGGACAACGAGTGGAAGACGCTGGGTTTGATGAATTTTTCCTGTGGCATGCAGAACACACCGAAGACAAGGGTGATCGTTATCCTGATCCTGTAATCAACGACAATTGTACCTATCTTCCGGATACGGAGGGAAAATACGGCCCCGACCTCTATGTCGACTACATCAACGGCTTCATGGAGCGCAACAAGGATGAGCCGTTTTTCATATACTATCCCATGGCACTTACCCATGGACCCTTCCAGCCCACCCCCGATAGCCCCGAGTGGCCGGCTGGTCGCCACAAGAATGATGGCCGGTTTTTCCACGATATGGTCGAGTATATGGATAAAATGGTCGGTCGCATCGAAGCAAAGGTAGCTGAACTCGGACTAAGCGAAGATACCCTCATCATTTTTTATGGCGATAACGGTTCTCCTGATCATGCTCGTTCTAAAATGGCTGATGGAAGTATCGTTCCCGGTGGCAAAGGACTCAACAACCTCCGTGGTACGCATGTTCCCCTCATTGTTTCCTGGCCAGGTTCAGCAGCATCCGCCCATGTAGTGGATGATCTCGTGGATTGTAACGACATTATACCAACCATCTTCGAAGCCTGTGGACTTCCCTTACCAGAAGGGGAAACCTTCGATGGCGAATCCCTGCTATCCCAAATCCAGGGAAAACCTGGCTCTCACCGCGACTGGCTCTTCTTTCACCACGATCCACTTCCTGGTGTGAACAAAGAGGGCCGTTCGCTGCAACGATGGGCGATTGACAGACGATGGAAGCTTTCAGAACAAAATGGAAACCTATATGACTTGATAGCCGACCCGGAAGAGACCCAACCTATCGACGTCAATAGTGCAGGCCCTCAAGCAGTCGCTGCCCATAAAAAATTGCAGTCCGTCATCGATAGCATGGGCATGGATTACGAGCCGTGGACTTGGCCAAAGGGGTAGGGTTTGTGTGATGTCGTTGCTGAAGCAACTCTTTAGGCAAACCCGCCCTACCTTAATAAGCAGATAAATTGAGTAGAAACGCCCTAATTTCTATATTCCGTGAGCCCCGCCGCGTTCCACACGCATATCATACCAATCAGTTCCGCGCGCAGGTCTTGGTACAGGTTTCAGATCGATATACATAATACACTCCGCATCCGGTCCGTATGGACCCTGCAGGATCTCTTCTCCTGAAGGCGCGATGGCGAGTGAAGAGCCTATGCACTTTCTCCCCTTCCAGGGACCATCGGTAATGTTGCATACGCAGCTGACTCCAACAATAGCCACTGAGAATTCCCGAGCAACCGGCATGTAGGATTCGCGCCAAATCTGTCCGTAGGGAGCTTTAGTATTATCATGTTCGCTGGGCACTGCCCATGCACAAGGCGACAATATTACATCAGCCCCCATATAGCTGAGAGATCGAGATACTACATGGTCCTTGGCAAATCCATCCGCACAAATCATCAGCCCAAAAGTTCCAAACTCCGTTTCTGCCACATTCAGCCTATCTCCCTGGGCATAATAATCATGACCAATATCCAGCTCGTTCAACTTCCTATGTTTACACAGGATTTCGCCGTCTTTGCTTATGATGACGGCTGAGTTATAGATTTGATCGCCTGCCTTTTCAGTTAATCCGCAACAGACATAAATACCGTGGTCCCTCGCGGCTTGCATAAGCGCCTGGCAGGGCCCGCCGTCCGGTATCTCTTCTGCCATTGTTTGACTCGAAGGATGGGTCCATCCCAGATCCAAACACTCAGGAAGCAACGCTACTTCTGCACCCTTGGATGCCGCTTCAGAAACCAACTCAACCGCATGACGAATATTCCGTTCTTTTTCACCTCCCGAAACCTCCATCTGAATCAGGGCTAGCTTGAATGGATGTGGTTTCATGTGTCTATTTCAGAAATTTTTAATTGGTTTTTTGGCTACGGATTTTCAGGTATCAAACACGGATTGAGAAATCCACATTACCAAGGAATGCACATCTGTGGTTCACTCATACCTGATGAGATACTTAGGTAGCAAATTTATTCGCGACCCAAACGTTTGAAAAATGATAAAGGTCGCGAGTAAAGAACCCCGGAGCAAGCTCCGAGGCATTTGAAATTGCAAATTTGAGATTTAAGATCGCAGCAAGCTGCGAGGTATTAGACCCGAAAGTGAATAAATTTGCTTATACATTCAAAGGCGAGAATCCGGGAAGGAACGCAATATCCTAAATTCTCTCCGACTGAATAGAGATTATTTTGACTTCTTCGACCGGTTTGTCACCAGCAGCGGTCTCCACGCTCTGGATAGCTTCCACGATATCCATGCCTTCAACCACTTTGCCGAACACGGTGTGTTTCCCGTTCAGCCAGCCGGCGCCTCCTTTCTTAGTGACGATAAA
>JAPUIL010000602.1 GCA_027297085.1 Verrucomicrobiota bacterium
CTCTTACAGAGGGTCACATATCTGGAGCCGGATTAGATGTTTACGAAAAGGAGCCTCCTGCTTTAGACAATCCTCTGCTCAGCTTGGATAATGTGGTGCTGGCTCCACATGCAGGCGCATTTACCTGGGAAGGAAAGAGTCGCAGTAATCCCGGGGCTGCTGAACAAGCACTGCAAGTGCTGAGCGGTGAGCGACCTCCATTTCTCGCCAATCCTGAAGTCTGGTCCAAACGGAGAGTTTAGGAACTAGGAATAAAGCCAACTAATCGGAAATCTCATCAATTTGAGCGAGCGAGGCCCGTCGAAGTTGAATTCGACCTCTTCTTCCATGACGTAATAGGTAAGCAGTGCTTGGTTTTTGTAGAACGTGCAACTCGGGTAAGAGAAACAACCCTCATCGCCTTCCTCGAGAATCTTTCTGTACTCCATAGGCCAACTATCCCCTCCGTCTTTGCTGATGGCACAAGCCAGTCGCTTACGCCGACCCAGCATGGGATCCGTTGGATCATACACCCAGTTCCAAATGAGTAGTAGATCCTCGGAATTTGGAATTCGGCGAATAATTGAAGGTGCTATGGGTGCGTTAATATCTGTTGATTTGAGCCTCATCCAATGCACGCCTTGATCAAACGACTCTGCACGATAGATACTACCAGTCGCCGTTCGCATGATCATTAGCAATGAACCGTCAGCGCGTTCAACCACATCTGGCTCTTGGGCGCCTGATTCAGTGGCGTTCAATCTCGGAAGTGTAACAGCATCACTTAACTTCCATGTTCTCCCCAAGTCATCGGATCTGGCTACCTTAATATAAAGGTAGTGCTCATCCCAATCTTTAGTGCAATGAAGAGGCGCAATTATCCTGCCGGTTGACAATACGGTGAGACGGTCATGGGCTCCTGTCTGATAGTCGTCTTCTGTAATGTTAATAGAGGGTGTCCAAGTTTTTCCCTCGTCGAATGACCTTTGGAAAAGTCGTCTGGCTTTGTTCTTGGATTCTCGGAAACTGTAAATGAGTCCCAATGATCCGTCGCCCAGGCGGCGTAGAGCAGGTGACATGACGTTGAGGCCGGCGTCGTTCGGGACCAATATTCGTTCGTTCGTCCAAGTATGACCACCATCTTCAGATATCCTGGCTGCTATGTGGGATTTGGAATTGTCGTGATTTCCGGAAAACTTTGACCAAGCCATTAGAAGTGTTTGGTCCTTGAGTTCCACTATGGATGCTTCCGAGTGGCGGAGGAAGGTTTCGTCAGCGGGGAGGATGATTTTGGAGGTGGGTTCTTGCATACAAATCGGTTCGGCAATGCGGGGACCCGCCTTCATACATTACGGCGAGGCACGGCGCGATGTTATTCATCGCTACGCTCGTAGATGTGGCGCTTTGGTAGTCCTACCTGTTTTGCCATGTGGTAGGGCATGAGCTTCCAGCTCTGCCGTTTTTACGGATGATGATTACAAGTCATAGGTCGACCAGGGTTCATGATGGGGTGGGGTTCGAAAGATTGATTGAAGCCGTTGTCGTTTTTCCTCCGACAACGGGTAGGCCAAAGCTGACTGAATGTTCTCGATGAGATGACTGGGGTTTGTGGTTCCTGAGAGGACTGTATGTACTGCCGGTTCCGCCAATACGTAACTGTAGCCAACCGCGGCCACAGTTGGGGTAGAGTCGTCGAGTAACCAATTCAGTGGTTTGGAGTCGGGCAGGGCGTCCGGCGCAATCCTGCCTTCCTGTTTTGCCTTGGCAATTAGTGCTTCCAGGCGGCTGTTAACGCTCAAAGTGGGACGAGCGGCTGTCATGGCAATAACACCGACCTTCTGTTTCAGACATCTTGGTAAAATATGTGTTTCAGGATCGGGGCTGAGTAAATTGTAAGCGATCATGGCAGTATCGAAGAGATCGTCTTCCAAAGCCATTTTCATCATCCTGTGATGGGGATCGAATTTGATGGTTTCCGTTATGCCCAGAAAACGGAATTTCCCTTCGGTTTTCAGCTGGCGAAGCGTATCAAGATGCTGATCAATAATGGCTCGATACGATTCCGGGCGCACACCGTGAATTTGCAGAATATCGAGGTAGTCCGTTTTTAATAAGGACAAACTTCTTTCAATCGACATGCGAACATCACTTACAGGGATTGGTTGGCCTGCATCTGTGACTGGGAAATACTTGGAATTTAAAACATAGGATTCGCGTTCTTTATTTTTAAGCAATTCTCCCAAAATCGCTTCGCTGTCGTTGTAGATGGCTGCTGTATCTATTAGATTGATACCGTGTTCCAGGGCTTTGCTCAGAACGCCTTCTGCTTGGGGAAGATTGTTGCCCTTGAGTGAAGCAAATTTGGTGCTGGCCCCCAACCCCATGACGGATACGCGCAGCCCGGTTCGTCCCAGTATTGTGTATCGCATGTTCACTCGTTGAGCCTTTGCAGTTCCTCCCATAAACCTGCTGGAACCGGTATTCCCGACTTTTTTCTAGCTTCAGTCGTTCGGTATTCGATTTCTCCCGGGAGCAATATTTCCTCAAATCCGGGTGCCGGTGGATTGGCCTGCACTCGTTCGCAGAGCTCGTTCAAAAGACGATCAAACCGGTCACGATCGGTGAATGCTTCAATGTCCCATGCGGTCATGACCGTTGGATTCCCGAGTTTGTGTTCCTTCGATCTTCCAGGCGCAAAACCACAAAAGAGATTGGCCATGATCTCGATGGCTAGCATCAATCCGGCACCTTTGTATTCGCCAAAAGGAACTAAGGTGCCGCCGTCGTAGAAGTCATTTGGATCTTGGGTGGGATGGCCGTGCTTGTCCAGGATGGCTCCAGGCCTGACTGGTATACCCGCCCATTTAGCCTGGCTCACTTTTCCGGCGGCGATAGTGGAAGTGGCCATGTCGGTCAGGATAGGAAAGGGTTCGCCGGGTCGGGGAAAGGACCAGCAAATAGGATTGGTGCCAAACACCCGTTGAGACCCTCCATAGGGAGCTACCAGACCTTCCGGACCCGTTCCGGAAACAATGATCAATCCGACCAGCCCCGCCCTGGCGATCAGGTCGCCGTATTTTCCGACACGGCCCACATGATTTACCTCTTCCAGGGTAACGGTGGCGACGCCGTTTTTCCTGGCTTGTTCGATCACGGATTCGACTCCGAAGACCGCTCCAATATGGCCAAAGCCACGCTTGCAGTCAATGGCTGTAACTGCTGCTTCCTGTTTTCGGATTTGCGGAGTTGCTGCCGGAGTTATTTCTCCGTCACTGATCTTTTTCACATAAACCGGTGCTAAAACAGCTCCGTGAGAATCATGACCGGCGAGGTTGGCCCGTACCAACGATGCGGCCACCCTTTCGGCGATCGTATCCGGCGTGCCTTGACGGACAAAGATATTGGTGATGGTGTCCTGTAGGCTTTGTGGGGTTACGGTTGGCATTTGCTGTAGGAGGGGGTTAATCCCCCGATTTCCACATGCCTCCCTGTTTTGCTGCTTTCCATGATGGCGCGAATGACACGGAGGGACGCGATACCTTCATCGGCTCCCACTTTGGGTTTGTCTCCTGTGCGGATACAATGTCCAAAATCTTCCAGCTCGGCCTGAAGGGCGGTGGTGAAGTTTTCCGGTCCTTTCCAGTCCAACGGCTTGATTTCAGGTTTCAAATGTTTTGCTTTTACGGGATCAAGGATTTCTTCCCACAGAAGTTCCTGCCCGGCTCGTTTGTAATGCACAGCGGCTTTGGT
>JAPUIL010000603.1 GCA_027297085.1 Verrucomicrobiota bacterium
GTAATGGGACCTTCATCATCCTCTTTTAGCCAAAGCCTTCTGAGAGAGGGCAAGTGTAAATATGATCCAACCTACGATGCACAGAGCTGTATCATTGGACATCTCGAAGAAGTATCTAATGGTCGGCCCTTGTTCTGGCTAACCCCCCGTACTGGAGGAACTCCCCAAATCGTTGCGGATCGATTCAAGCGGGTATAATAGAAGCAGCAACGTTTCTAGTTCCAACGGATTCAACAATACCAATACCACGAATTCAACGAACAGCACTTCCCTGCTTAATCAATCCATCGTCGATAATTTGACTGGGGTGCCAGATAGTAATCGCTCAACCTCTTCCACTACTATAGCCAATGAGGTTTTGGGCGAGGGCCTTGCTACAGGTTCCCTGCTGAATGGTGCGGCTAATGGCACCTCGTTCGATCGTATTACTTCCACTGTTATGTCAGCCGACCAATTTCAGGTTGTTCTGAGTGCTTTGGAGAACGAAACCGATGTAAAGCTGATATCGAATCCCACTCTTGTGACCCTGAACAACAGCGAGGCTACCATCAATATTGGTGAGGATTACCCAATTCCGAAATTCACCTATAATGAAGAGCGCGGAACTTTTGAAATCAGTGACATCACATACAAGTCAATCGGTATCAATCTGAGCGTTACGCCTCACGTGAACAGCGCCGGGTTCATCAACCTTGAAATCGAACCAGAGGTGAGTGCTAGAGCTGGAACTGTTCCTTTAGGTGGAGCAAGTGGTACTGAGGTTCCGATTATTTCAACTCGGAAGACGAAGACCAGAATCACCATTAAGGATGGATACACGCTAGCCATTGGTGGTCTGATTGAAAGCACCGATACCAGAGAAACAAGCAAGGTTCCATTTTTGGGAGATATTCCATTTTTGGGACGGCTGTTCCGTTCAAATTCTAATTCGCTTACTAGGCGTAACTTGATCATCTTTATTACTGCCAAGACACTCAATCCGGATGGAAGCTCCTACGAGGAGGTTATCGATGCTCGCATGCTTCATGATATGGACATTCGCGCTGAAGATATTCCCGGCTACGAATTGAGCGATCGGGAGCGCGAATTGCTCGAAGCCGTAGAGCAATACCGCAACCAGGTATCTGATATTAAACAACAAATGCTTCTCCAGTCCCAGTTGGGTGACCTGAAAGATATGGAATCCCGCTTGGAAAGACAACGTGAAGCTGCTGAAATTTCAGGTGAAACCGACGACCGTCCTTTCATCCTGCGGCGCCGATAAATCAGAGTCATAGCATTACCAAATTTAGAAGCGGGGGAGTTTTTCCTCCGCTTTTTTTTAGTACCATGCACTTACGTGACCTTGCACAAACTTAGTTAGAAAAACAGCTGCATTGGAGGTAGCGTGGGCGAGTATACATGGCCACAGGCTTCTACCCGGATTGGACTTGGAGAATCGCAAAACGTAAAACCAAAGAGAATTGACGAAAACGATCCCGGTGCTGAACCAGGCCTTGGCCGAAAATTTCATTACCAGTGTGCCATCTTCCCATTCCCAAAGGTAAGGATGTACGAGTGCGAAAAGCAGAGAGAATCCAAATATACTCAACCATAGTATGCCTCTGCCCCGGTGCTGAACTACAAGATATCCCCTAAAAATCAGCTCTTCTCCGAACCCGGACGCAATGGCCACTAGAGCAAACAATACCGTCATAGAAGTCTGTTCGGAACTGACCCCGAGCAGGGATTCTCCTGCCGTTTCAACTATCACCAGGATTATGGCGCCCATGGTCCCCCAAATCACGATACTCTTACCGCATGGCAGTGCACCTGGCAGAGCCCCGGAATTTGGGATTCCACCGCGGAAAGCCTTCAAGTCTGACAACCACAGGTAGAAAATATATCCGATCAATAGGAGGAGGCCAATTTGCAGGAGAGGTGAATCCACGTCGTCTGACCGATAGCCGAATGGCTCGAATTGAAAAGAAAATTCTGAAATCAGCTACAATTCCTGGCCAATCAATCTCCCTTTTAGGTTGATTTTCCTCATTTCTGTTTTAGCGTTTTGACCAGTGAATCTCGTAAAAGCAGTAACCCAACCCCTTGCGGGCTCTTCTCAAGCCCTGACAGAGAGAGATGTTGATTGGTTGTTGGTTCAACGGGTTCAAGCAGGAGAAGTGGCCGCATTTGACGAATTGGTAATCAAATACCGTGAGCGGATTTACTCAGTCGTTTACAATTTAACTTCCAATAAAGAAGACTCTTTCGACCTCTCCCAAGAAGCATTTATCAAGGCATTCCAGTCAATTGCCCGATTTCGAGGAAAGTCCTCGTTTTTCACCTGGTTGTATCGAATTGCCGTTAATACCACCCTCTCTTTCCTGAAAAAGAACCGTCACCGCCGTTTTCTCAGTTATGAGAATATCACGGAAGAAGCCAGTTCCAGCGAGGTTCTGGACGTGCTCGCAGCTAAGACCAGCACCGAAAAACCGACTCTGATCAAGGAATTACAGCATAAATTGAACGAAGCGATGCAAACCTTGTCTGTTAAGCATAGAACCGTTCTTGTGTTGTTTGAAATCGATAATCTTTCACACCAAGCAATCGCCGATATCATGAATTGCTCAGTCGGCACTGTCAGATCCAGACTTCACTACGCCAAAAAACAGCTTCAATCAGAACTTCAAGACCTGTTAGATTAATATTTTCGCAGATGCCGAAAAATAGAAACAATTTAAATTTAGATAGTCTACTGGACCTCAAAAGGGCTGAAAAACCTTCAGCTGAGTTCTGGGATGGTTTCCAGAAGGAGTTTCGTCAGCGCCAACTGCAGACTCTCATGGAAAAGGAATCCGCCTGGAGCCGGCTTCCCCGTCTCTTTTTCGCTCGTTCCAGCGTGTTTATTCCACTTTCAGGCGTAGCAGTTGTTTTGTTTGTTCTGGTGGTAAACTTTCAGGAAAATTCTCCACTGCATAGCGAGTATTACGAAGCTGCATCAATGGTCCAAGTGGCTCCTCAACCTGCCATTACTGAAGCTGCCGTGGAATCCCCCCAAGTTGAGGTTGTTGAAGAGGCCCCGGTATTTGCACCCGCAATAACCTCTCCAGCTAGCTTTGTCATGGATCTCATCCCTAATGATGAGCCGGAATCACTTTCTTACACCCGGGAATATCCTACTTTCACTATCCCTGCCGAGAATCGGGCCGTATCTGCTCTAGTTTCATACACCCTTGTCCGAGACACTCCAACATTTAGCATGGCAGGACGCCCGCGAACAATAGGGTTTTGAGGAGGCCGTAGTCGATGAAGGCCAGGCTGACTAGCGTCGCAGTCTTGTTAGTGACCCTCTCAGGCTCGCTTCTGGCCCAAACTGAAAGCGGATTCAGCGCTATTCAGCGGCGTATCACGGGCATCTTCGCGGAAAACTCAAATGGTGTATTCCGTGTCATGGCCGCCCATACGACTTACGATGAAAAAGGTGATCTACAATTCGGCCAAAGAAGTGGCACGGGTTGTTTTATCAGTAGAGAAGGACTCATCCTGGCCAATGCCTCGGTGGTCATGAACTCTGATCGCACTTGGTTCAAATTTAGAGGCATTGATTATTCTTCTGAGCTAATAGGGGTTGAACCCTCTACTAATCTGGCTCTTCTCAAGGCGAATAATTTGCCTGAACATTTCACCTTTTTTATTCCTGAGCCTAACCAGGCGCTTCCTGAAGTAGGATCGATGGTCCTGATGATATCCTGTCCTTGGGATTTTGAACCATCTCCATTGCTTACTATGGTAGCAGGAGCTGACGCCAGTTTTGCGAATCGAGAATTCACTACTACCCATCTTCGCATTAACACTATCGTGCGCGGAGGTGAGGGGGGAGCGCCGCTCATAGATCTGAACGGCCGGTTTGTCGGAATATTGGTCGTTTCTACTCCCGCAGAAATCGCCTACGGATATGTATTGCCGGCAAGGGCAGTTCTTAGAATTCGGGACGACCTGCTCTTTGCCGGAAAGTTTATACATGGCTGGATTGGTATCGAAATTGGAGTTCGTTCAACGATTCGTGATGGTCGGCAAATTTACCTTACCCATATACTTCCTGATTCCCCTTCCGCCAATGCCGGGTTACGGAAGGATGACGTGCTTGTCCGCATGGGAGATATTACCATCCAATCGATTTCGGACGTCAAGAATGCCATGTTCTTTGCCAGAGCTGGGCAATTCCTCGATGTTCAAGTCTTTCGCGGCGGAGTACTTCAGGATTTTACAGTTAAGGTAACTGAGCGGCCAGAGGAGCAATCTAAGGTGCCTCCCGCTGAGGTGACGAATCCGGCTGAAGAGGCAAGTCCCTCTCTCGAAAGCATTGAGGCTGCGGAGGAGAAACCTTCCTGAAATCCGTTAGCCTCAAAAGCATTCAAATCTCCATGGCTGTTCATCAAACGAGCGTTTCCGTTAATACAAGTGGAAAAGGCACGCAGGAAATAACTCACCTTCTTCAGGAAACTATTGATGCGTCCGGGTTTTCCGCGGGCATCGTCTCGGTGTTCTGTCATCATACCAGCTGCAGCCTGGTGCTCATGGAGAATGCAGATCCATCCGCTCGCCGGGACCTGGAAGACTACATGGAACGTTTGGTACCGGAGAATGAACCCTACTTCACCCACACTTACGAAGGTCCAGACGACATGCCGAGCCACATCAAAATGGCACTCACGCGGTCTTCAGAAACCATTCCCTTTTCTAACGGTCGTTCGATCCTGGGTACTTGGCAGGGATTGTTTCTTTGGGAACATCGCAATATGCCTCACCAGCGTCGTCTTTCGGTAACAGTGGTAGGTGATTGATCCGTCAAACAACCCGTAGCTTTGGCAGATCTTGTCCGTCGATTACCCCCACGGGCTTATTGTCCGAGTTAACAACCAGCAGGTCGTCTATCCGGTGTTCCTCAAAAGATTTTAAGGCGTCCGCAACCAGTGTGCCTGTCGCTATTGTTATTGGATTCCGAGTCATGAATGATTCAATCGCCTGGGAAAAAACTTCAGGATCTTTCAAAATAGCACGCCGCAAGTCCGCATCCGTAAATATGCCCTCTAGTCCACCGTTCGCATTTACTATGGAGATTGAGCCTGCTTTGGCCCGTGTCATTTCAACAATTGTTTCCTGAACGCTAGACCCCTGTATGATGGTCGCGAAGCGGTCTCCGGTCCTCATAATCTCATCTACCTTCAGGAGGAGGCTCGCCCCGAGTGAGCCTGAGGGGTGAAATCGGGCGAACTGCTCTTTACTGAATTGCCGTTGCTCCAGAAAGACCATCGCTACCGCATCGATGAGGGCTAGGGTAGCGGTGGTGCTGGCGGTGGGTGAGAGGTTCAACGGACAAGCTTCTTCCTTCGCTAGGTAGGTTAGGATTATATCACAACTTTCGGCCAGTCGGCTTTGCGATTCGCTGGTGACTGCAACGGTGCGAACTCCTTGTCTTCTCAAGAGTGGGATGAGCTCGATAACTTCACGGGTTTCCCCGCTATTACTGAGGACAAATGCAAGATCTTCATCCTGGCACATACCCAGGTCCCCGTGAACAGCCTGAACTGGATCTAAAAAGGAGGAACTGACTCCGATGCTGTTAAAAGTCCCCACAAGTTTTTGGCAGATTCCTGCGTTTTTACCAAGTCCGGCTAAAATTAGTTTCCCCTTGGCATCCACCACCGATTGAATGGCATTCACAGCATTGACAAACGAATCGTCCAGATTCTCGGCTGTATCGAGTATAGCCCGAGACTCCATTTGCATAAAGTGTTTGGCCCTTTGAAGTATTGATTGAGATTCCACGTTAAAAAACTATTGTTAGATTGTTCCAACTTCCCCCACACTATTTTTCGTAATTTTGTAATCAATACCTTTCACTCATGTCCTCATTCGTCGAGTATGCATTCAAGAATCGACCGTTACTATTCGGCCTGGTTGCATCGTTGATGGTATTGACAGGCTGCGTGCAGCCAAAAGGCACGGATGTAGTTGAAGCAGATCTACCGAGCTTTAAAAATGGGGAAGATTATTTACGCCAGGGTCGCCATGATCAGGCTCTGTCATCCTTTCTCAAAGTGGTGGATTCCACGCCGATCGCGCCGGAGTCACACTTGTACTTGGGCCAACTCTACTTGGAGCGTACGAAAGATCCTGTCTTGGCGATTTATCATTTCCGCGAATATTTAAAGTACAGTCCGGCTTCCCGCCAGGCACCTATGGTTAGAGAACTCATCAACACCGCCAAAAAGGAATTCGCCCGTACGTTTCCTGCTAATCTTTTCGATGCCCAGCTGGAACGCATGGACATGCTCGATGTGATTGAGCAAAAAGACGCGGAGATCCTGTCGTTGAAGAAAGAACTGGCTCGTTTGAAAGCTACGGCCAACACGCTGAATATTCGTTTACAGGAAGCCCAGTCCCGCATGCCATCGTACACCGCCCCCGAAGCGCCGGTTATAACTCAGCAGCGTCGTGTCCAACCGCTTCCACGGAGTAATCTCTTGGGAGCACCGGATCCGGCATTTCCGGAATCAATTTCCGTCTATACGGTGGTAGCAGGTGACAACCTGGTAAAAATCAGCAGAAAAGTCTATGGAACGCCAAGCCGGTATCAGGCGATATTCGAAGCCAACCGCGATGTCATGCCAAATATGAACACCTTGAAGGTAGGCATGAAACTAAAAATCCCATAATATAGTTCGCATGGCCTACTTTGATTACAACGCCACTACACCGTTGAATTCTGCCGCCCGTCAGGCATTGGTGGATGCGCTGGATACCTTTTGGGCCAACCCTTCCAGCCCCTACCGGCAATCCGCACAGGTCCATAATGCATTGGCTGCTGCTCGTGAAATCCTCGCTAAGCGCCTTGGAAAATCTCCTGAGGAAGTAATCTTCAACGGTGGAGTCACCGAAGCCAACAATGCAGTTATCCGCCATTTGGCAGATCATTTACAAAACACGAAATTGCTCGTCCTTTCCCCGTTTGAACATCCATCGATTGCCGAACCAGCCCGGCAGATCTTTGGCGAGCGTGTCCAAACTTTGAAAGCTTCTAGTGACGGGACAGTTGATGCAGATCACCTCGATGAGCTATTAAAACAAGGAGTTGTGGGAGCGGTGTCCGTGATGGCCGTCAACAATGAGACTGGAGTCGTTCAGCCCTGGCAAGCGATAGGAGAACGGTGTCACAACGCTGGCATTCCATTTCACTGCGATGCGTCTCAATGGTTTGGCAAATGTGCCGGCGGAGATTTTAGCTATTGCGATTTTCTGGTCGGTTGCGGTCATAAATTCGGCGGACCCAAGGGTGTTGGATTCCTTGCTCTCTCAAAAAATAGTCTTGGATTCCGTTCTGCACTTGGAGGCGGGCAGGAGTCAGGAAGGCGTGGTGGTACGGAAAATGTTTCCTCAATTCTTTCGTTGGTCGCGGCTCTGGAATATAGCGACAGCCAATTGGATCACATGCTAAGTCAGGCAAAGGGACGTGATGAGTTTGAAGCTGCCCTGCAGTCTCGATTGCCGGAAATCTCCTGTATCGGAAAATCGGCCGCACGAGTGCCAAACACATCCTTTCTGGTGCTTCCACAATTTGAAAACTTGCGTTGGGTCAGAAAACTGGATCTGAAAGGCTTCCAGGTATCTACTGGATCAGCGTGTGCTACTGGTGAAACCGGTTCCTCCGCAGTATTGGACGCACTTGGATATCCTGCTGATGCCGGACGTAAGACCGTTCGTGTGAGCGCCGGACCCACTACCTCTGCAAATGACTGGACCGAATTGATCGAAGCCTTCTTGCAGGTGTGGGATGACCTGAGTCAGCCCGGCACTTCCTCCGGATCGGCGGTTATTTCTATTTAGTGTCGATGCAAGTTACCCGGGTCAGGCTGCAAAACTACCGCAACATTTCATTCGTGGATCTTTCCCTGGAAGGGGCCACTCAGTTCTTTGTGGGAAATAACGCGCAGGGTAAAACCAATCTGCTGGAAGCTATCGGACTTATTGCTGCCCTTCGCTCTTTTCGTACCAGCGATTCTTCCACCCTTATTCAACAAGATTCTCAGGAAGCTAAGCTCGTCTTTAACCTTTCTGATGAAGCGTTTGATTCGACAGAGATTTGGATCACTCTCAAGAAAAAGGGAAAAGAGATCCTTGTTGATGGTGAAAAAGTCGCTCGGTTTCGTGACTATATTGGTCGTTACCCTGCGGTGATTCTTAGTTCCCAGGATATTCAGCTGTTACGAGGTGCACCTGGAATCAGGCGTCAATGGTTGAATCTCGTACTCGCCTCCTCAAGCCGCAGCTACTACGATGCCCTCAAGGATTACCACCGGTTGCTTCTCGAGCGGAATTCTTTGCTCAAGCGCCAAGGTTCCATACGGGAGATGCAGGCCTTCGAAGTTCAGTTAGCTGAAAAAGCGATTCTACTTTTTAAGGGTCGTTCGGAGCAAATACCGCGTCTCGAGCATCACCTGCGAGCTGCCTATTCTCAGATAAGCATTGAAGACGAATCTCCGGAATTCACTTTTTCACCCGATTGCGAAATTGATACTCAGGAAGCCTACCTTGCCATGTTGGCCAAATACCGAGGAAAGGATACTATTTTTAAATCGACTCAACACGGTCCCCATCGTGACGATTTTGAGCTGCGGCTCGAAGGACGTACGGCTCGGGATTTCGGCTCGGAAGGTCAGCAACGAAGCCTAATGATCGCGCTGAAGATCGCGCAATTGAGGTTTCTTGAGGAAACCAGTGGTCGAATGCCCATCCTTCTGGCAGATGATGTTTTGGGCGAGCTGGACCCTCATCGAAGAAAGAACTTTTGGGCCACAGTTGGCGACTCGGTCCAGGTCATTGCTACAGGAACAGAAGTGCCATCTGTGGGTTCGCGAGGCGAATGGAAAGTATTCGATGTTGCAGAAGGAACTTTTGAGGCGAGGGATTAATACTATATCGCTTGCTCGATGAGTTACGGGGCGTTGACGGCCACGGGGTCATTCCTTGCAATCGTGCATGGCAATGCGGGATTCAAGCTTTGACCCCCTCGAACGGAATTTTTCGCATTGCACGTTTCAGGCCGTGGGACAGGCTTTAAGGTAGCTATGGAATCTTGGGACACAGCCACGCTGGTTTGGGTAGTGGCAGGAGCGTTTGTAATTGGCCTTGCCAAAGGTGGCGTACTGGGTGTGTCCAACATCACGGTGGCAATTTTTGCCATGATTTTTCCACCCAAATTATCGGTAGGAATTATCCTGCTACTACTGGTTGTGGGCGATTGGGGGGCTTTTTACTTTTATCGGCGGTATGCCGTTTGGAAATACCTGCTACCCACAATTCCCTGGACAATTGGTGGTGTCGTCCTTGGTTGGCAGCTACTGGATAAGCTCGACGGCGAACAGGTGGGGCGGCTCATTGGACTCTGTCTGCTGGTCTTGATGGGAATTCACT
>JAPUIL010000604.1 GCA_027297085.1 Verrucomicrobiota bacterium
GGCGTTTCTCCTCCCTCTGTTGTGCTTATCAACAGGTCTTCTTTCCTGAATCCGAGTTCTTCCAACTGTTTTGCCCCATATTCCGGACGGTCTTCAAAGTTATCAATCGATTTGATAAGAGCTGCATCTCCCCCAGCCATAAAACCGACAAACTGTTCTTCGTAGGGAGGATTTACTAAACCCTCGCGGCAAAATACTTCCAGAGATATGGAGAGTCTTCCAGTTGCCCCGCAGCCGCATAGAAACACACGTCCGCCTTTATTAAGTGTGTCCTGTATGTCTCCACCGAGTTGAGCAATATCCGGAAGATAGCTTTCCAGCAGTTTCAATGCTTCGGTATCAACCTGCTTAAGCGTATCTACGGCGGAATGCAGATTAGTTTGAGCCTCTTTTGAAAGTTGAGTGGTGAGGGGATGAGGTTTCTCAGTTTCCAGTGTTCCCAATTTAAACTGGTTCGCTACTTTGAGAAATTCCTCGCAAGCCTTATCTCTCATTTTTGCTTTTTTGCAAAATGACTAAGCTGACAGGACCCATGTGCTTATGTGTTGTAGAGACGATCACCAAAATCACCCAAGCCGGGTAGAATAAATTTCTGCTCATTTAGTTGGCGGTCCAGAGCGGCAGTGTATATATCAATATCGGGATAGTTATTCTCAATGGCCTCCACACCTTCCGGTGCGGATATGATGGTGACCACGGTTATATCCTGTGTTCCCTCCTCAAGGCAGATTTCTATAGCTTGCAACGTCGACCCGCCAGTGGCGAGCATAGGGTCGACTATAAATGCTTTGCGGCCTTTTAACGAGGGAACTTTTCGATAGTAATTACGAGCAATGGCTGTCTCTTCATCTCGTTCCAATCCCACATAGCCAACGGTTGCGTTGGGGAAAAAGCTTAGTATAGATTCTACCATCCCAATACCGGCGCGAATTACCGGAATGATAGTCATTTCTTTCGCCCATATGTTGGCTTCGGTCTCCTCTAAAGGAGTAGACACTTTGTAAGGGTTCGTGGGTAGGGATCGGGTCGCTTCTATAAATAATAATTGAGTAATCTTTCTACAGGCTGTGCGGAAGGATTCACTCGGTGTCTCCTTATCTCTCAGCTGTGTAATTAGCACTTTAGCGAGGGGGTGATCAATGAGGTGAATAGGCATTCTTGAAAATGGATAATTTGGTTCGGCTGTAAGGAAACGTAAATAATATGATAAAACAGAACGATTTAAAAGTAAATGTTTCCGCGTCAAAAGTCCTGTTTTCAACTGGTCTAGTCAACTCACTATCAACACCATCTCAGTCTCAAATATAAGATGAGTCTACAGACCATTTACCTTGTAGAAGATAATAAGGACAATGCCGATCTCTTCAGGGATCTTCTCTCGGACCATTTCTCAATCCGCCTGTTTAAGACAGGCATGGAGCTTCTTGATTATTTGGGCGCTAGTGATCCGAAATTACCAGATCTCTTTGTATTTGATATAAGCCTGCCGGGTTTGGATGGAGTCAGCCTTATGAAAAAAATCCGATCGGATTATACTTATCAGGGGATTCCGATTTTAGCTGTAACAGCACATGCCATGGCTGATGACGAAAGCCGATTAATTCAAGCCGGCTTCGACTGGTACCTGAGTAAACCCATTCTGGATGAAAAAGAATTATTTCATGTAGTCGATGGGCTCATGAGTAAGTCGAGGATATGAAATTCAAATTGAAGAGCATAATTTTTCCCGTCTGGGGATATTCCTTTGGAATACTCGTCTTCGTTTTATTAGTGAAGTTTGGGTTCGTATCTACGGAATCCATTGGGATCAGTGTTTCTTCGTTAGAAATAGTTCTCATCATTTACGCGCTTGTTCTGGGTTTGATTCAAGTCGCTCGCCAAAGTTTACGGCTTAAGAAGCTTTCTGCCATTGCTACTGATTTGGGAAGCGGTCAGTTGAAAAAACGGTCTAAAGATTTAAATTTTGATGCCATCGGTAATTTGGCGCACGCCATCAATAAAATGGCAGATCAAATTCAAGGTTCCATGAATGGAATGAAGGCCGCCGGTGAAAGTCTGGAGGCACAAAATGACGAGCTTCATAAGGTTTTGAAAACTGAAGCCCGCTTTGGAGCGTTTCTCGAATCTATCGCTAAAGTTGATACCTATCAATTGGCGAGAACAGCTCTATGTGCATTGAGAGAGAATACCAATGCCTTTGCTAGTTGGCTCATCTATTTTGATCCAGAAACAAACCAGAAACTTTGCTACCGGAGTTATCCTGGCGAATTCGGTAAAGTTCCGGATGCCCCTTTTTCAGGGAATATGCATGAAATTGCGTCCAGTCGCAGATGGAACTACGGTGGACTGGATAGACCAGTTTCCGGCCAAGAAGGAAATGTGGCCTTATTAATTCCAATTCAGTTTGATAGTAAGCCTTTGGGGGTCGTTGTCTTGGAACTTGAGTCAGAATTGGACGGTCGTGAAAAACGTATTCTAGGTAATTATGTAGAAGCCTTTTCTAATGCCTTGAGCAATTCTATGAGTTATTTGGCGGCGCTTCGCCAGTCAATCCGCTTAGAGGAATTGAATAAAGAACTTTCCCTGGCCGATCAAAACCGCAGCAACTTTGTTGCACGTATGAGCCATGAATTGCGCACACCGCTGAATTCAATTATCGGGTTTTCCAAGATTATGGAAAAAAACAAGCCTCGCAATTTGAGTGAACTGGATCTCGAGCGTCTTGAAAAAATACACCGCAACGGAAATCACCTTTTGCATATGATAAACAACATTCTCGATCTTTCAAAAGTGGAAGCGGGGGAGATGCGTGTAGAGGCTGAAATGGTAGATCTTGACGAACTGACTGGAGATGTGATCGACATGTTACAACCGCAGGCGGCTGCGAAGAACTTGTACCTCGTCAAACAATTTGATGAATCCGGACTTACGACCTGTACGGATAGTCTTAAACTCAGGCAAGTACTTGTAAACCTGATCGGCAATGCTATTAAGTTTACTCAAGTAGGCGGCATAAAAGTTGTCTGCGAATTGTCGGAGGATGATCCACAACACCTGTACTTGGATGTTGTTGATACAGGCGTCGGAGTTGAAGCAGAAAAACACGATAGGATTTTCAAGGCATTTTCTCAGGGGGATAGCACAACCGCCCAGAAATTCGGTGGAACAGGGCTTGGACTTACCATATCCCGATCCATAGTCCAGCTTCTAGGTGGAGTCCTCGAATTGAAATCTGTACCAAGCCAAGGCAGTGTATTCAGAATCAAATTACCTTTACGATTGAAGACCAACCCGAAGGAAATGAGTAGCCTTCTTGTAAAAAAACAGGAAGAAAATATCGGAATTACACCTTAGTTGGCTGAGCTTACCGCTCTTTGGGAAGGTCTGGACTTAAAGGATTGAAATCTAAACACTTATCAGCATAATGAGCACTCACACATCGTGGCCGATGCCGGAACAAATTGAAAATGCGCCTTCCCTTCCGGCCCATCTGCAAGACTTGGGGATTCTCATCGTGGATGACCAGGCTGATCACTTGGAGCTGATGGAAGAGATGCTTCTCAGCGCAGGTTACCAGAACGTTTTTACTGCGTCCGACGGACAGGAAGCTCTTAAAGTCTTGAAATCAGATCCTGGCCTGGGGCTTGTCTTGTTAGATCTGGTGATGCCTGGGATCGATGGTTACGAGGTTTGTCGCCGTATTAAGCAAGATACTGCTACCCAAAACATTTGCGTCATAGTTGTTACGGGTGGGGCGATTCAAATCGAAGCTGCTCTTTGCCAAAGCTTTGATGCCGGAGCCACTGATTTTATTAGCAAACCATTAAATAGATTCGATTTGTTAGCTCGTTCTCAAGCGGCCCTAACACTTTATTACGAGAAGGAGCAAAATGCTATTCATGAACGTGATCTTGCTTTGCGAGAGGAAAAGTACCGATCTTTGTTTGAAAGTAGTATCGATGCAATTTTTGTCCTAAATCCTTTGGACCTTTTGATAAAGGATCTCAACCCCGCTGCTGAATCTCTATTTGGATTCAAGAAGAACGAGTTGATTGGACGAGCCTTTACCTCTCTTTGTCCTAAACGGGCTATTCCTGACGAGTATAAAAATGTTGGGATGCTTTCGGGAGGCGAGAGCCTTGCTCTTGAAACACAAAAAGTAACCGTATCCGGTGAGCACCTTTCAGTAGAAATTAAGTTTAGTGGCTACCGCTTTCAGGGTGAAAGCAGGATCATGGCGGTGGCTTCCGATATTTCGCCTCGTATCCAAGCCGTGGAGGATCTGAAACTTAGCGAGGAGCGTTTGGCATTGGCGGTTATGGACACCGGCAATGGCATTTGGGATTGGGACATAGTAACCGGTGAGATTTATTTTTCAGAAAACTGGAGACGATTTCTTGGACTGAGAAAAACTGAGGAAACAAATGGCATGTCGGTTTGGGAGGAGCATGTGCATCCCGCGGAGCTCGAACGCGTGATAGACAGTATGAGGAATCACTGGAAGCGGGATTCTGTTAACTTTATGGAAGAGCACCGCTTGAAAAATAATTCTGGCAACTACAGGTGGGTGTTATCTCGGGGAAAAGCCGTATGGAATGCAGCCGGTGAAGTCGTTCGGATGGCCGGTTCTCTTACGGATATTACAGAGAAGAAGCTCCTCGAAATGCAAGTCGTGCAAATGCAGAAAATGGAAGGCCTCGATCGCTTTGGCGGTGGAGTTGCACACGACCTCAATAACATGGTTATGGTGGTGAATTCCTGCTGCCGTTTTATTGAGGATGCGGTTCCCCAGCATACCGGAGTTTCCGGATATCTTGAAGAGATTAGGCGGGCGACCGATCATTCCAGTTCTTTGGTAAAACAATTGATGGCGTTCAGTCGCAAGAGTCAGATTCAACTCGAATATGTTTTCTTAAATTTTGAATTAGAAAATCTGTTTCAGATGGTGGAAACCGTTTTAGGAGATGGAAACGAATTAGTAATCGAGTTTGAAGAAAACTTACCTCCTATTCTTGCGGATCACACAATGATCAGTCAGGTCTTGTTGAATCTGGCTATCAATGGACGGGATGCTATGCCCGATGGAGGCAAGTTCACCTTGGACACTTCCTTGTATCATTTAGAGGAGTCGCTTTACTTCGAAGATCGCCAGATTGCTCCAGGAGAATACTTGCGGTTGAGTGTATCCGATAACGGGGTGGGCATGGAAGAATCGACCGTTGATCAAATTTTCGATCCATTTTTTACAACCAAGATCAGCAAAGAAGGGCACAGTGGCACCGGATTGGGACTTTCTACTGTCTATGGTATTATGAAACAGCACAATGGCTGGATCTCCGTCAAAAGTAGGCCAGGTATTGGAACTCGGTTTGATTTGTTCTTCCCCGTATTGAATGAACCCGGGAACGGTAGTTCAAAAGAATAAGTTATATTCTATAAACCGTTAAAACTAGAGATGTTGTAAAAAGACTATTACTTTACAGCCCCTGCTTGTGTGACCTTATCTGATTGGGTTGAGTGACTGCTTTATTTAAGCATCCTATGATCTCCTCCAAGCGTTCAAAAGCACCTCGTCCTCGCGAGAGAGTTTGGCCAAAGCGTCGTTCCACCGGCTGGGAAATAACAATTATCCTCGACGAAGAACTTCGTGCTGAATCTATCAATACAGACGAACCTGGAGAAATTGATTTGAATCCCGATGAATGGTTAGGTGAATGGATAGATGATATTTTCTGTAGTGAAGAAGACGATACGTTTATCAGCTCCTCGATTATTGCCAACTTGGATCTCCCGTTTTTTGAATTAAACGTCAGTCTTAAAAATATTCCCTCCCTTAAAACCTGTGCTCGAGTTAAGAAACTTTATAACGGCAGAACGCATAAGTTTTTATTCAACTGTTATTTCTGGAAACCGAATACTCATCATCCATTCACGGGAAGGGAAGCGTTTGAATTTTTAAGAGAAGATTCTGAACTATGGTTCTGTGATTTGGATTTTGAACAGTCACAATTTAAAATATCGCCAGCCTTATGGGTGTCACTTGGGTACTCGGTCGCCGATTTGAAACCGGATCGAGAATCCTTTAAAAAGTTGGTTCATCCAGATGACCACAGCTTTTTCGATATAAGAGATCAAACACAGCGAATAAATCCCTACGAAGAAAGTTATAACTTCAGGCAGGAAATACGTTTGATGCACGCGGAAGGTATTTACCGTTGGATTGAAGCCTTTGGTGTTAAGTACTATGGCGAAAACGGGAAGAAAGGAAGGATCTATGGAACCTTTCGAGACGTAACAGTCAGAAAACTTGTCGAAGAAAATTTCAGAGAAAGCGAGAATCGATTTAACCTACTATTGAACAGTCGAAACATCGGATTTTTCGATTTCGATCTTTCAGGAAAAAATGGCATTATTTCTAACATTCTGAAACGTATGTTGGGTTACGATGTGAATGAGTTGGAGGACACGTTCGATCAATTAGAGACATTGGTACATCCGGATGATAGAAAGCATTCGAAAATCGACTACGAAGAGGGGAAAAAAGAAATACGTAATACCTACGTGCGCGAATGTAGGATGCTCTGCAAAAACGGAGACTTTCTCTGGGTTCAGATCAACGGTGTATTTTTTAGAGCTCCCGGCGGAAAGATTGTTCGAAGAACGGGATTCCTTACGAATATTGAGAAAAAGAAAGCTGCTGAACTGGCGTTGTGTGAAGAGCAGGAGCGCATGCGAGTGACATTGAGTTCCATTAAGGATGCAGTTATTGCCACAAACAATGAAGGCCACATAGTTATTTTTAATCAAACTGCTGAACACTGGTTTAATGTAAAAGCGGAGGAGTTGATGGGAAAACGTATCCCCAAGGAGTTGTTTATTGTAAACCCCAAGACTCGTGCTCCTTTTCCCCTGGATGAAAATCTGCAGATCGGCGAAGGCCCCACAGACGATTTTAAGTTTAAGGGAGTAATCAAGGGACCTGATGGTCAGGAAATTATTCTTTCACGAAGCTATGCCCCGCTTAAAGATAATCACGGTGAGGTTATTGGAACAGTATTGATCTATCACGACATTACAAGTTCGGAAAGATATGCTAATGAGATGATAAAATCGAGCAAGATGGAATCAATGGGCTTGCTGGCTGGTGGGATTGCTCACGACTTCAATAACTTGCTGACGACCATTTTAGGAAACATATCTTTAGTACAAAACAAGTTTGCTTCGATCGATGTGTTGGACCAAAGCGAACAGGCCTGTCTCATGGCTAAGGACCTCACTCAACAGCTGCTCACGTTTGC
>JAPUIL010000605.1 GCA_027297085.1 Verrucomicrobiota bacterium
AACAAATTTCGGCAAGGTTCCCACAGACTGGAACCAGTTGTCCTGGGGGCATCTGGTTGAGAATGAAACAGAATTACATGAGCTGACTCACATAAACATTGCTGGCCGGCTAAAGGGTCATAAACTCAAAGGAATTGAGTGGGGCTTCAACCCTGCACATATGGCGCTGACTACGCTTCAGCGATCAGTTCGTATCGCCATTCATGCCAGCTCAATATTGCCGTCGTCTGATTGAGTTATTCCTTGAAGATAATTACCGGCTAAGTGGTTTTTGAAAAGGAGACAGAATGGAGCTTCTTAAAGATAAAATACTTCAAGTTGAACAAGAGTTAGCCGCTCTTGAACAAGAGGTTGCTCAATTAGAAAGTAAATTGAAACAGGCAACCAACCTTCTAAACACAAATAAAAGTGCCCTCGATGGGCTGGTGACTCAAGAGACTAAACTAAAGAATCAGTTAAAGTCTGCGCAAAGTAAAGTTACCAAGTTGAATAAGGACATTAGTGCAACGAATGCTGACATCAAACGCCGCACAACTGCCTGGATGCGCACAGGAGGAAGACCGCCCATGCCAGCGGCCCTGGCTTCTGCAATAAAGAAATTCGGAACACTCAAGAAGCAACAGAAACAACACGTTTCAACCGTCAATAAAATAAAAAAACAATTAGTGCCCTTTCCCGGCAAGATTTCCAAAGCCCGCGCCCAATGGCAGAATTTCAAGAAACCCGCAGCTCAACTCCAAATTGACTTGCAAAAAGCGCAGAATCTGACAGCCGGACTCTCTATTCAATTGCAGGAACTCCAGGCAGAAGCAGCCAGATTGGATGAATTACACAGTTTGCTTGGTGAATTACCGAAAGCGGACTTACCTGTTGCTCTTTTGCCTGCAGGAATCGAGACACGCTTTGTCGTTCGGGATAATCGTAACGAGCTGCTGATACGTATTTATCCGGACAGTCTCCACCTGGATACTCATGAGCCTGAACTTACAAAGGATGAGGAAACCTGGGGGCAACATTTCTGGCAGCAAACCTGGCGAGCTGGTCGCAGGGATGATGAGGATGCGGAAGCTCAACGCAAACGTGCCTGGGCACAACTTGCGCAGCGGTTTGGACTATACCGGGCGGCCTGGGTTTCCCGCGTAATGGAACCGCTGAATCCAAAAGACCGCCCTGTGGCGCCGGTTCCGGATGATAAACCTCTAGTGAAAACACCCCGTTTTTCGAAACCTGCGAGCCGAGCCGAGTCCTGGACCCGTGCCCCAGAGACCCGAGTTCTTCCCGATCGTTGGGTAGTTCTGGGCTATCGGGAAGAAAAAAGAGTGCTTTTTGAATGGGGTGAGCAGGTTCCCGATCTGCTGCCAGCGGGCCCATCTCCACAGGCTCAACCACCCAAAGATATTAGTGATGATAAACTTGTCGTCGATGAGGGTATGCGCTGGTTGATAGACTTTGCTGAGGCGGAAAAACTAGGTATGGGACTGCGTGTTGAGCTTGATGAAAAGCACGCGGAGCTAGGATTCGACACGCTCATGGTGCTCGGGCTCAAGACCTCATTGGACAGCGCAGCCGGAGCTGAGCGGCTGGCGAAACTGCTGGATGCACAGCATTATTCAGATGGCCTGGCTTTTGTTCCCCAAGGAACGCCTACCAACAATACTGAGGACGCCCCATCCGGCTATTCTTCAGTCGATCCCGGTTATGAGTTTAGCTATCGCGTGGAACGCCGCGATCCTCTCTTTGAGCCTGGCAGCGGCACCAACGGCGACATCACAGCGAAAGCGCTTGGCATACCGCCTGACGTTTTCCACCATGTGTGGCATGCCGAAAAGCATGAGCAACCCGACGCTCGCTCCATGAACACTGCCCTTTGGGGTGCTACCTGGGGCTATTTTCTTGAACAAATGATGGCCGAAACATTCTCGATTTTTGGGATTCGCCAGGGACGTCGGCATTTTATCGATTATGTGCGTGCAAGAGGTTCTTTACCGATACTTCGGATTGGCCGGCAACCCTATGGACTTCTGCCGGTCACTTCACTTGGTCTTTGGGTTCCCCAAAAAAAATCGGACATAGATACCGAGCTGATACCATTCTTGAATTCGCTTCGAGATCTGTGGCGGCAGGCAGTTTCTCACGTACCTCGTATAGACAGCAATAATCAAACGAATAGTGAAGAGGAAAATTTGTTACATGTTCTCGGCATGGAGGCCACTTCTGTAAGTTACTCAGCGCGGCCGATTCTCGACCTGCTGTTTTTTGGAACTTCGAAGTTTCCGGCAATTCCGGTTGTGCCACCCCAGTCTCGAAGTGATATTGACCAGCGGATACAAAGGGGGCGGGATATGCTGAACAGACTGGGACTAAATTGGAACCCGCGTCTTTTTGAGACAATCTTTGCCCAACATGATTTCCCGCTCGCCGCGTCTCTGGTGCAATCGGGACCTCTTTCTGAGAAGGTCGGGCTGAATCCCAACTATATCGAATGGCTGCGGAGTACCGATTACTTAAGTATTCACAATGAGAGCTATCCCAACACTTTTCCTGAGCAAGGCACCAAACTTAATTCCTTGCTCTACTTGTTGCTCCGTCACTCTACACTTCTCGAGTACTCAAACACCGCATTTCGAATTCTGCTTAATGAAGGTATTGTAGAAAGCTGGGAAGAGCATCGTGAACCTGCCCTGGTAGATATACTAAATATCCCAACAAGTACTGTTGGACGTTTTATCGATGAAACTATCCCCAATCTCGGAGATGGACCAATCAGCAAAATTATTCATACTCTAAGTGGAGTAGACCACTCAGAGGCTGATGATCTTGACGAATTCAGGGAAAGTTTAGAGCATCTTAAAGATATTCCCACAGCTAAACTTGAACATCTGCTGACTGAAACTCTCGACCTGTGCTCTCATCGTCTGGATGCCTGGATTACCTCTTTTGCTAGCAAACGCTTAGAACAATTGCGTGAACAAAACCCAAACGGGATCTACCTTGGAGGGTACGGCTGGGTAGAAAATCTTCGCCCTGACCCGCCTCGTACCCAAGTCGAACCACCGCAGGGAGAGGAAGAGTCTCCACTATATCTCGAAGAGGATAATGGTGGATTTGTCCACACCCCTTCACTAAACCATGCCGCAACGGCAGCTATTCTTCGTAGCAGTTATCTGTCCCAACCTGACAATGGCGAAGGCAATCCTTTTGCCATTGACCTTTCTTCCGAGCGAGTACGCTTGGCCCAAAACCTCTTAGAAGGTGTCAGGCAAGGACAGTCGTTAGGGACGCTGCTTGGTTACCGTTTCGAACGCGGCCTGCACGAGCGCGGCCTGGATAGATACATTCATTCTTTCCGGATGCTGGCGCCAATTGGGGAACTCTACAAAGCCCGTGCTGCGCTGGAAGCTGCTGAACGCGAAGTTGCTCGCGTTGCGAAGCTTCCTCATCCCGATTTAGTAAGTGCAAAAAAGGTTGCCGCTGCTGCAAAAAAACAACATACACAATTGCTAACGGAAAAATCCAGACTGCCAAGCCGGTTGAAAAATGCCCAGAACAAAGTTGTCAAAATCGATGCCGACATCAAAAAAACAGAGGCGCTGATCAAGTCACTCGGAAATATTACCGGGCCTGGTGGAAAACCGATAAAATCACCTGGACGCGTTGCCGCTGAGAAAAAATTGAAAACGCTGAAAAGACAACGCGCAAGTGCAGTTCTAAGCGTGAGTGGTCTAAAAAAACGACAGAGCCAGATCAACGCGGATATTGCCAAGGCTCGTTTGAATAGTGAAGCTGCAGAGCGTATAGTCAAAGACAAACAAAAACTGCCTCACCCTGATTTGGAAAATGCTCAAAAAGTAGAAAAGAACGCTCGTGACAATTATGAAAAGTTATTGGAAGAAAAACGTCAACGATTTTTATTTTCCCCAACGGCAGATGTCCAAGCCATGGAATCCATGGCTGCTAACAATGTGGTAGATGGCCTGGCTTTGCACCGCCGTTATAAGAAGGGGATTTCCGTTCAGCCACAACAATGGAATACGAATTCGATTCCGTTTGGCGAGATAGGGCTGCCAAAAGCCGATACAAGTCCCTTTAAAAAAATTCTCGCCACACTGCAATCCCTTGACAATGCTCTTGATGCCGTGAGTGATGCGCTGTCGGCCGAGAGCGTTTATCACACGGTACAGGGAAATCCATTGCGCGCAGGCATCACCCTCGACACTATTATTCAAGATGAGGCGCCGCCGCCGGAGTTAGAAGTCATCCGCACACCGCGCAGCGGGATTGGGCTTACCCACCGGATTCTGGTTCTTTTCAGTGGATTACTCGCAGATACTGCTTCTTGGCCCACCAATAGCCAACAGGTACGAGCCCAAGCTGAGCCGCATTTAAATGCTTGGGCCGCTCGTCTACTCGGCAATCCGTCAAAAGTTCGCTGTCAGGCTGAGTACCTCCATCCTGAAACAGATGAGGTTTTGGCGGCCAAAGAAGTAAGTCTGAGCGAACTTGCGCTCTCACCGCTTGATATTCTGTATATGAAACCGGGTAGCGATGAAGCCCAGCGTTCAGAACTTGAGCAGCGTCTCGTGTATCATTTAATGCGGACACGAGCGGCGAAGATTCCAGCAAATTGCTTAGTACGGCTGTCGTTCACCCGTGATGATAGTTGGAGAACCGACGATCTTAGTTTCGCCGAGTTTTTGGAGGTCGCCCGCGCTGTCCATAAGGTTGTTACCGGCGCGCGCGCAGCCGATGCACGTGATCTGAGCCCACCCGAAATTGCTACGCCCTTAAGTGTGGATTTGACGGAGTTAAAAAGTCGGGCGGATGCTGCTACAAACTCATTTCAAAAGGTACAAAAAACATTGTTGGCGCTCTTTAAAAAAGCCAAAACTGCAAGCCTTGAAGATATACGCACTGTGCTCATCAGTTTAGCTCATTTCGGCATTGATGGGGCTATTCCGCTTTCCTTTGAGGGCGACACACCCGAGGGCCGGGAAGTATTATTAACACAGGCTGAATCAATCGAGAAAGAAATCAACCGGCGGCTGGATAAGCTTCGTACCTCTGATCAAGCAATTGATCGCAAAGATGTTTCAGCGGAGGAACAACGGGATCATGACCTTGAACGCCTTCGCACTATCTTTGGGGATGATTTCCGGGTGCTGCCGCAGTTCCAGCCGGTCAATGAGACTGAGTTGGGTCAAGCATTTGCAGATAGTGATGTTATTCAAGACGGCGACCCTTTCGCTGCTTTGAACTGGTTCCAGCGCATTGCTCGCGTACGTGATGGAGCCGCGCGTTTGGACACTGCCTTTATGTATGCTGAAGCGATGGGTCATACCTCTACCAACTTAAAAGTTGGACAATTGCCATACCAAGAAGCAGACCGTTGGGTTGCATTGCCCATATCGGCTGAGCGCCCTCTGACTGGTGGTCGAGTATCCCTGGTTGCCCATTTTCCCAGCGGATTCAACAGCCCGGAACCATTGGCGGGTTTGCTTATTGATGAGTGGGTGGAAGTAGTGCCAAATACCAGCGAAACGACCGGCGTCGCTTTTAACTACGACCGGCCGGGCGCCTATCCGCCACAGGCAATTTTACTGGCTGTGCCACCGGATAATCGTGAAAAATGGGATATGGAGGTTTTAGAACATATTGTATTGGAGACCCTGGACCTTCTTAAGCTGCGCGCCGTTGATCCCGACGCACTTGAGAGAGTCAATGGGATCGAACAATTTCTGCCGGCACTTGACTTTGCAGTCAACCTGGCCGGAGATACCGTGTCAACAGACTTCACGCGGGCTGCCGCACAATCAAAGGAATCATAGTGTAGCGTCTCAAAAATAAGTGGTAGCCACGGATTTTCACTGATGGACACGGATAAAATGCTCTTAGAAAAATTTTAAAAATTTACACTACTTCAAATTTGTGGCAATTCTGAAAGGCGAAGAAGTGAAATTTAGAATTTTGTTTACTAAATCCGTGTTTAATCCGTGCGAATCTGTGGCTGAAAACTTTGTTAAAAAAACACAATCTTGCAGGTTTGTTGTACAGTAGGAGTAAAAATCATGGCCTCAATTACAAGTTGGACCCGGCTTGAAAGCCGCACTCGCAGCGAAGACATGCGCTCGAATTTACAGGCGCAAATTCATGATCCTGTTTGGCTGTTGGCTCGCCAATGGCAGTTTGGTGAATTCCATGGAGAAGATGCCGGATCGCCTGTCACAGCCCGTGTCCGGATAGAACATGCCCCCCTGACCCGCTATCATCCGGGCCCTTTGACCAACGGCACACCAATTACAGGCCAAGCTTACGACGCTCGTCAGATTCCCCTGGAGACGCTTGTCGAACGAGAGAGCATCCGGAATAAAAATAAAACCCGTTCTAACCTGGGCCTTTCTGCAGAGGCCGGTCTCAATTTCCTGCGACTATTGGATGCCAACGGCGTCGGCCGATATCGAAAAGATTACATAGCGCATTATGTTCTTCAGCCACTCACTGATGAGGAAAAACTGTCAACCGACGGCAATAGTCTTCGCTTTATGAACGTGATGGCCCAGCGCGTTCCCGATGGCATCCGCCTCTACCAGGATCTCAATGCAGCACTCGGTAGCCAACAGGCGAAATTGCCTGCAAAGCCTGCTATCATCACCGCCGCAGACAATAAGAAGGTAATCAACGCGGCAAAGTCTTGGCTTACCTGGTATGAATCACTTTTCAGTGAGTCTGAAAATGATACCTCACCCTGGATCTCAGAACGGATGGAGTATACATTCGCCGTTTCCGCCCCAACCTCGAACGGGGAAGTGGTGCTGGCAGCGCCCGAATACCAGGAAGGGCACCTGGATTGGTATTCCTTCGATTTGCAATCGGGCGCATCTTTAGGTGCGAAAAAAAGCGATGCGGAATCTACGGAGTTTGTTCGAACGGTTATTCCAGCACCGGTTAGCTACAAAGGTATGCCTGCCCGACGTTGGTGGGAATTCGAAGATGCGCATGTCGATTTTGGCGGTATTGAAGCGAACCCTGAGGACTTATCAAGATTGCTCCTAATCCAATTTGCCCTATCTTATGGAAATGACTGGTTCATGATACCGGTGGAACTGGAAGTGGGCGCTGTCTATCGTACTCGATCCCTGGTAATAACGGATACTTTTGGAGAGCGCACTCTTATTCAACCATACAGCCAGGTGGATGGACCAAAATCTGGCTGGCGGATGTTCTGTCCTTGCCCGGATTGGCGTGCCGGTACCAGCGGCGTTCAGCCGCCTGAAGACATTTTCTTTCTCCCTCCTGTCCTTGCAAACAGTTTACACAGCTCTCCGTTGGAGGAAGTGCTTTTCCTCCGAGATGAGATGGCGAACATGGCCTGGGCTGTAGAGCGCGTGGTGGAGAGCCCGACCGGATATCCTCTAAACCGGTTTGAGGCTTATAAGGAACAGCAACAACAGGAAGAAAAGGAAAATGAAATCGCCACTGCGGAATCGACTACTTCTCTTGCCTACCGTCTGGCCACGACTGTCCCCGACTATTGGACTCCGCTGCTTCCAATAAAGATCGACAAGAACAAGCCTGATATCCGGCTGCAGCGTGGCGGGCTACTACGCGATAAGTCAGGAGAACCGGTGGTACCCGAGCCGCTGGGCAGGATTCTTGAACCTGGCCAGGAACTGAGCCTCTTCGAAGAGGAAGTCCCTCGTGCCGGTGCACAGGTGACCCGCTCATACCAATATGCCCGTTGGATCGACGGATCAACCCACCTATGGATTGGCCGACGCAAACGGCAGGGCCATGGAGAAGGATGGAGCGGTTTGCGATTTGATGTCGTCGAGGACCTGTAATGGGGAATGTGACCTTTACCGACTTTTTTGTGGTGAAATGTGTAGAATTGAAAATTATATCAGATAACCGCCGTTATCTAACATAGTCAACCATTTTACTAATGCAGTAAAATCGCACCCAAATCGCACCCAAATCGCACCCACTTTTCATTCGGGGTTACATAAAGTAAATAAAATCAATACTTCTAATTCGAATACCTTTGGCCTCTTAACCCAACTTCGACAGTTGATTTGAAGCTAAAAAAAGTTTGAGGCGGAGGA
>JAPUIL010000606.1 GCA_027297085.1 Verrucomicrobiota bacterium
TCTCGCCGGAAAATAACTGGCCGCAACCGTAATAACCAGCAGGGAAAGGGTCACTGAAACATAGGTCACTAAATTTGCGGGGTTCACCTGATAGAGAAACTCAACCAGCCGATCACTCACGGTCCACGCTACCAATAAACCGAAGAACAGACCCACGACCGTTTTAACCAAACCTTGATTGAGAATTTGCCGCAGGACCTTCTGCCGGTTATTCTACCTCCCAACTTCTAAGTTCTATCTTCTGCGCACATCCGCAACGCCTGCATCTGGTCAATGCGCAGTGCTTTTCATCAAGACCTTCACGAAGCGCCCTTTCGCGCAATGGATTCGAAAAGAATCTCGGCAACGGAGAACTGCCAGGGGTAATCGATATCGAAGGCTTCAAGTTCATCCATAACATAGAGTTCAATCTCTCCTGGTTCGCCCAATTCACCCATCCAAATACCATCGCCAATCCGGTCGAGACGTCCCGCATACAGCGCATGCGCTGCCTCGTAATACGGCTCGACCAGCTTTGTATCCATCGCGGCTCCCTTGCCTGGTGATTCAGAAATCAGAGCGCCGGCCTCGTTCCAAAGGTAGTTTCGCTTCTTAAACACTCCAAACAAACCTTCGGCAGAGGTTGAGAGAAATCGAGTGATAAAAGCATCGATAGTCTCGATTGGAAGCAAGGGAGAACAAGGGTTGATCAGAACAGCGTAGGTGAATGGCAGCTGATTCCACCATTCGTAAAGCAGTGTAAGCGGCACACCCTCCGCCCGCGCTGATTGCTCTGTGCGTTGGAAGATGTTGACACCATGGGAATTACCAATCTCAACCAGCTCGGGTTCATGAACAGAGAGAAAAAACTGGGAGAGTTTAAAAACGCTGGATTTCAGCATTTTCTGCACTGCGATATCGAGCAAGTTCGTGCCGGCAAATGGCTTCAACACCTTTTGTGACACACGTTCGGAATGCAGACGAGCCTGAACAATAACTGCGATATCCTCAATTTTTTTCATACGACAGGGAACTCATCTTTTGATGTTTCGGGCGCGTAGTGCTCCACGCGGCGGTGCTTTTCAAGTCGAATGATTTCATCAAGCGTGGTATCGACACGAACTCTCTTGTCTCTGATTCGAATTCGTTTGAAGACTTCGAATATCCCGTCTGAATAGTGAAGAGTATCCGCATTTTCGCGAATTCGAATGCTTTTATAAAAGGAAGGGTAGCCTTCCAGGTCATTTTCACAATTAAACGTGATTCCAGTGATATAAAGTTCGGCAATGTCACAATCCAGCAGTTCACAGATTGCGAAGAACCCCGTGTTACTTAAGTTGGTCAGCTTTTCTTTGTGGCGCTTCAAATAAGGCATGTAACGTGTGTGGTGAAAGTCGGCCATAGGTACCGCGTGGAGCTTGCAGGCACGATGCAGCCTCAAGTACTTGTTAACATAGTTCAGGGACGGCAAGAACGGCCTGGCTCGCCCCAGGTGGGCGAAACAACGATCGATTGGCTCGTCTTTGATATGTGGCATCAACCTGACAAAGCGGGTGTTTGGGAAGTCCCTATGGTTGGCAATGTCGCCCAGCTCGCCGAGGTGATTACAAACGTGATACCAGATGTCGCATCGTTTTCCCACTCGATCCTGTCGTTCCGGCAGCACAGGCCAGGTTGAATTCAGCCTGACTACCAGGTCGTAGGATTCGACTAAGCCCGGAGGATTGCGAAGCACCCCTTTGGAAGGGCCGACGATACAAACGCGCTTGCCTTGCACAAGTTTTTTGAATCGCCGCGGCGGCCCAATTATAAGGCGGCGATCAATTTCTCGACTAAGCAGCAGGAAGGCCAAAAGACAGTATCTGATAACTCCCGGTGCGCCATTTGGATATCGATTAATCCAATGGTGCACGAACGAAATAGTCCGGCTACCTGGAATGAGCTTAATCACTTTAACTTGGGAAAGTCCACGGAAGGATGTTTCATCATCGTTTTAGCCAACGCTTAACGGATTCGCAGACCCTACGAAATGGTCCCCTTAGTGCTAAGCCGATCATTACAACATCTCGGTATCCTTCACGGCAGTAATTGCCTTTGTGGACAATGTTGTTTTTAAATATTATTGTTTGCCCCCTCGGCCCAGTCACCTTTTTGCTCTTACAGGCATAGGGATAGCGCGTGTCCTCCCAGCCAAGCCGCGGATTCCACGGTACATACTCGACAGGGTCTTTGTATTCGAAGGGGCTTTGTGAATCACCAACGTCCGACAGGTAAATAATAATCTTAAATGCATGGGGCGGGTAGTTATCAGAATGCCAGAGTTCAGATACCCAACCGCTCTCGGTGGGTTTAATCCTACCACGATCCGATTGCCGTTCGGTCTCCAATAAACGGAAAATGGTGAGTTCGAAAAGGTAGGCATCGTAGTCAGTGACTATTGCGGCTATATCCTCCATAACGAACGCGCAATCGACAAGTTCTTGCCGAGCTCCTCTGCTGGTAAACCGACATTTCTGGTTAAAATCGAAACAGGATTTGATTCTCTCAGCGTGTTGGTCTGCGAACCATTTGTATTTCTCACTAACGTGTATATCAACCACCGAAGACAAGTCACATGGAAGCCTGATCGGCCTTGGAAAAGGGATGCGCTGGATGATGCCACGAGACGTTAAGTTCCCGGGCAAAAATCGATTAACAGTGGCTCGCAAAGAATTAAAGACACTCTTATGCCGGCTGCCAGGGGTCGACTCAGATGAATCAGTTTTCACCCGCTGTTTCGAGCCAACAGCAGCCGCTGCGCCAGATAGCCTGGCGTCGAGGAGGTTGGAAGAGCTGGACTCTTTCATCTATCGATTTAAACCTATTTTCGATCAAAACGTCAATTCTGATCGAGTCAGGTTAACCGGAACAGCAATTTCATATCAGCCATGCAAAATTCAAATTCCGATGCCATAGATCGGCATGATCTGGATTCGCTATACATGGCTAGAACCAGGACTTTTTGGACATCACTATTTCTCACCTGAAACAGGTGGCTGGAAGCAGAGAAATATTTATTCCACCCGTAATCCGCAGAGCCTCAATCGAATCCATTCGCAGTGCTTTTCGTCGAGAAGGATCTTCACGAAGCGATCTCAATTCAGATTCCTTTCAAAGTATGAGTAGTCCAATACTTTAGGCTCAAATTCGAGCACCTCAATTTCTCCTATTTCTACCTTTGAATCGTCGGCTGGGAATTTTTTATTCAGCCTGTCAAGGTTCTTACCAAAGAAGTCACCGGCAATTTCGTTCATGTACTTAATTGCCCGATCATAGGGTTGTCCAGTTGCCCGAATACTATACCGAGTAATCCAGTGTAACTTGAGTGTTCCCTGCTTGGCCAGTGGAAGGTCATAGGCCATCAGGACTACAAAATATCGTGGTTCGTCGATCATAAGGCTTAGATCGTAATCACTGAATTGGTGCTTCCAATCATAAGCCTCCTCCATACCGAGCAACCTCGCTTTGAATTGAGTAGACCAAAGATTTTTGTTTTTATACCACCGGATCGGGTCCTTGTTGAACTTCTCATTAGCGAAGGCCAAAAAACCCATTTCTTGGAGCGGGGTGTAGCCCCACAACTCGGGGTAGTCGTTCTGGTGGTGAGTTACCCCATAATGGACGACCAATACCAGATCCCCTTCACCATACTCGAGGTTTGGTTGAAAATTCTGCTTCTGGAGGTGCACAGCCATGTCTTTGAGAACATCCATGAAAGCGAAGTTCTCCAAAGTGATTCGTTTGACGTCACCTGGAAAATAGCGGCCTTTCATAAACTGGTAGGTTTGTATCTTCTTGGTCCCGTCGAAAGCACGGGCATCCACATACTCCTCCGTGGCTTCGGCTCTAATCGAGACTTTGTTTGCCGCGTTTAGGAAAGATGCGAAGAGGGCTGTTGTAACAACTATTGCCAAAGTTTTAGTGGGTAATTTCATGATATTATATTTCTTTAGAGGATTAACCCCTTATTTGTTTTAAAATGAAAACTTCTATTCTTCCTTCTCTTCTCCGATAACTTCAATATCGCCTATTACTACCCGGGAATCGTCGTCTAAGAACTTTTTATTCAGACCTTCGAGATTTTTGCCGAAGAAATCTCCGGCAACATCGTTCATGGCCAGAATAGCCTGATCAAAAGATTGGCCCGTAGCCCGAATACTATAACGAGTAGTCCAATGCACCTGGAGTATGCCTTGCTTTGCGAGTGGAAGATCAAAGGCCATTAGAACCACAAAATAACGTGGTTGGTAGATCATACTTTTGAGATCATATTCATTTTCTGGCGGATTCCAGTCGAAAGCTTCTTCCATGCCGAGCAGCATCGCTTTGAACTGTGCGGACGAAGCATTACCATGGTTAAACGAATCCCTCATGGCTACGTTGGCGCCTAAACTGGCAGTAGCATCCATACGCGTAAGGTCAGATGTGGCTGCGCCGACCGCATTGAATCCATAGTCCGAAAGGCTGGTATATCCAAGCATATCATCGTAACTGAATTCACGGTGAGTCACACCATAATGGACTACTAAGACGAGATCCCCTTCTCCATACTCAGGATCGGGGTAAAAATTTTGCTTCTGTAGGTGCACAGCCATATTTTCGAGAATCTCCCGGAATGTGACTTTCTCCATAGAGACCCGTTTCAAATCACCTGGAAAATAGCGGCCTTTCATAAACTGGTAGGTTTGGATCTTCTTGGTCTCGTCGAGCGCTCTTCCTTTGGTGTATTCAATGGTGGCTTCTGCCCTAACCGCGATTTTATTATTAGCTGCATTTAAGCAGGTTGCGAAGAGAACTGTTATTACAACTATAGCCAATGTTTTAGGGGACAGTTTCATGATATTGATTTTCCTGAGAAGTTAATGCTTTGAGGAATCCCAGTAGTTCATCCGGTTTAAATATTATTTCCATAATTCGTTTACGATCTTATTTTCATTATTCAGCCTTCTGCCTTCATCCCTCTACCTTTAAAGAATCACTCGACCCGTAGCGCCTGCATGGGGTCAATGTGCAAGGCTTTCCGAGCCGGCAGGTAACTAGCAAGGAAGGCGATCATCAGGACAAATAACGCTACCAGCAAAAACGCAATCGGCTCAGTAGGGTTTACTTGATATAGAAAATCAGAGATACGACTGCTCAAGACGAACGCACCTGCTAATCCCAAAAGAAGTCCGACAACCACTTTGATCGCACCTTGCCGCAGAAGAAGTTCAAGTATGCTCTTTCCCGTAGACCCCAAGGCCATTCTTAATCCGATCTCCCGAGTCCGCTGCGCCACATCGAAGGCCAGCACGCCGTATATGCCGATCGCCGATAGGATCAGAGCCATGCCACTCAAAATGGTTACCAGGAGCATAAATGCCCTGCGGTCATCCAGGCTACTGCGGACCAACGTCTCCAATGGCTGGTTTAAAAAGAGTGGCACCCGCGGCTCGATTTTCCTGACCTCCTCCTGAACCGTTTTCAAAAGCCCTTCAAACGGAAGCGCGCTTTTAATCAGTATGCTGTAATCGCGGCTACCATAATCTTTATTGAACAAAAAGTAGCACATGGGTAATTCCTCGGTGCTTGTGTCGGCATAACCGTTATCCAATCCCAGATGTTTTACGTTGTCAACCACACCCACAATTACCGGGGTCGTGGCCGGATCAATATTTGATACATCAAAGGAGCTACTGAGACCGACATATTTTCCAACCGGGTCCAAGTTTTTATAGTATTTTTCCGCGAACGTTTTATCGATGATCAAACTCAAGCCTTCTCTATTAAAATCGTTGGTATTGAAAAAGCGTCCTCTGAGTAAGGGGAATCCCAACAATTCAAAATAATCACGCGAGACGGTACAATACCTGATGCTTACTAATTCATCATTTGGGTCCACCGAAGAACCCAGTAATTTGATGTCACTCTGACGGCCCAATTCATCAACGGTAGGTATGGACGAAGTAAAGGCAACGGAATCAATCCCAGGTGTTTCCAGCAAAGAAGTTTTAAGACGAGTCCGAAACGAAACGGTTTGTTCAGACTTCTGAAAATTTACCCAGGGTAATCCTACTTTTGAGGCATAGACATTTTTTGGATCAAAACCGGGGTCGGAATTTATCGCCTTTAAAAAGCTTTGAATGAGCAAACCAGCGCCAATTAAAAGTATTACCGTAAGGGCAACTTGAAAAGAAATCAGAGTCGACCTGATCAAGCGAATCGTTTTGTTTGAGGTGGTTTTACTGCTTCCATTATGGATAGAGCCCAAAAAGCTTCTCTTGGAAAACACCAAGGAAATGGAGGAAAAAAGTGTCAACAGAACTGCCACCGCCAGTGAAACTCCAATCAAAAAAACAAGGGCCGAACGGTTCAAGAATACGGTTTCCACAGACGAAGAAGACAGTAAGTCAGTTAACAGATATTGATTTACCAATTCTAGTGCAACCCAGGCAAAAGCATACCCGGCCAGGCAACTGCCTAGGACCAGCACCAAACATTCTATCAGCATCTGTCTCACCAAGATTAGCCGGGATGCTCCAAGCGCAGTGCGCACTGCGAACTCCGACCGACGACCAAATCCTCGCGCCACCAGCAAATTAGCCACATTGAGGCAACCGATTAACAGGACCACCAATACACTACCCTGCAAAAGATAGAGCGAATTCCCCTGGTTTGATTGTGTAATTTCACGAAAGGTAGCCATCCGAGTTTCGTGTTGAGAGCGTCTAATAAATTCCTGCATATCGGCATTCGTACGGTCGAAATACCGCTGGTCCAATGCATCGATTTGAGTTTTCGCCTGCTCCTTGCTTACCCCTTCTTTCAACCTGCCCCAAAGGTATGCGTAGTTGCTGTGCCGTCTCCTATCATCACGCATTTCTATTTCTCTATAAATTATAAAATAGGGTCTATAAAATTTAGGTTTTGAAAAGTGAGTTCCCACCTTGTGGGGAGCTACACCAATAATGTTTTTAGGCCGGCTGTTTAAGAAGATTATCTTTTCCAGAACATCTCGATCACCACCCATTTGATTTTTCCAGTAGGATTCTGATAAAACTACCGGAGAGGCACCCAGGGTATCTCCGTTATTATATATTTCTTCAGTAAAGTAACTACCGAGAATTGGTTTCAAGCCAACAAGATCGAAGAAACGTTTTGACACATAAAGCACACTGGTTCGCTCTGATGCATCTTTATAATTTGCGTTCACATCCCGCTGTTGGATAAGAGCTAAATCCTCAAATGCGTCAGCGTTTTCCGAATAATCGAAATAAGAAACCGCATTGTTAGAACCCCCTAGCCTGTTAGTAGCACCAAAGCTTCCGGGATAGCTGTTGTATATCTGCACCACTCTTTCAGGCTGAGGGTATGGAGGAGCACTTAGGACAAAGTCCAAAATGGTAAAAACGATAGTATTTCCCGCTAGACAGATGGCTAAGGTAAATACCACAGCTGCGGTAAATCCTTTGCTCTTCCACAGCAGCCGCAAACCCAGCCGAAACTCTTTGATCATACCAAACAGCCAATGCGCTCCCCAGGCTTCCCGGCAGTCCTCTTTGATAATTTCCTCGTGACCAAATTCCTTGAGAGCTGCCTTCCGTGCCTGGACAGGTTCCATTCCTTGCTGCAGGTAATCGTTTCTTATTAAATCGACGTGATATTGAACCTCTTCATCCAGTTCGGCCTGTTTGTGTCTGTTTAGAAACAGGCCCCTTGCTTGGAAGATAAAACTGCGAAGTAGTCGCCTCATTGAAACAATCAGCCGTTTTTAAGAATGAGATTTACTGCGGAGGTGAACTCAAGCCATCTGTTCTTTTCCACGGAAGCTTTTGTTTTGCCCTCTGGTGTCAGTAGGTAAAATTTGGCACGTCGCCCCGTTTCTGAAATGTCCCACTTCGCTTTGATGTAGCCGCGTCTTTCAAGACGATGTAATGAAGGGTAAAGCGATCCTTGTCCCACTTGTATCACATTGTCGGACACCATTTGAATGCGTTTTGCGATATCGTATCCATGTCGGGCTCCCGATAATAGAATACGCAATATCAGCAAATCGAGCGTTCCTTGAAGTAAATCTTGTTTGTTCTTCGGCATACCTCGAATGTCGACATATTATATGTCGGATGTCAAGGTATTAAAGTTCTATAAATAAAAAGTATCAGAGCTTTGGAAAACTCACTCTGTCCGCAGCGCCTGCATGGGATTGATCCGCAACGCTTTACGCGCTGGCAGGTAACTGGCAAGGAAGGCGATCACCACGACGAATACGGTAACTAATATGAACGCCGATGGCTCGGTCGGTTCTACTTGGTATAGAAAATCAGAGATTC
>JAPUIL010000607.1 GCA_027297085.1 Verrucomicrobiota bacterium
ACCGAAGGGAAGGAGTTCGTACCGGGATTACCTTGGCTGGTTGTCAACTGAAGATTCCGAACAGAAGCGAATGGGTTTTGAGAAAATGTCCCGAGGGTGGGCGAAGGGCGGTAAAGCTTTTAAGAAAGCCGTGATAGAGGATCTGGGAGATGAGCGCGTGCAGCAGGTCGTAGAAGCGGAAGCTTCTGAAATGCGAGAGCCTCGCTGGGAGAAAGGATTGGCGGAGGCTTTAACTAGACTTCAAAAAGGAGAAAAGGATCTTGTGGTTGAACGAAAGGGAGCTGACTGGAAAGTAGTGTTGGCCCGCCATCTAAGAGAACGATATCTCGCCCCTCACAAGTGGATTGCCGATCGGCTCGCCATGGGGGCGCCTTCGTCTGTTCAATGCCTGGTGAGTCGCCATCGCAAACTCAAGCCACGAAAAGATGGCTTTTGGCAAAGGATAAATCATGAATAATTGGACTGACCCTTTTTCTCTCTTTTTTCTCTCTTTCCTGTCCGGCGGCGAAGCTCAACGCATCCGACTCTCTGCTCAATTGGGATCCAACCTATCTGGTGTGCTTTATGTCTTGGACGAACCGTCCATTGGCCTGCACGCAAAGGACAACTTTAGATTGATAGAGTCGTTGAAAGATCTGAAAGCCCGGGGGAATACGCTTTTGGTAGTTGAACATGACGATGAGACCATGGAACACGCCGACCGCATCATTGACTTGGGTCCCGGGGCTGGCATTCACGGCGGTGAAATTTTGGCCAATGGTCCCATAGAGGAGATCCTTAAGAATAAAGCTTCAGTAACCGGTCGTTATCTGAAGAAAGGTATTCCCCATCCAATTCGTGGCGAATACCGAAAACTTCCACCGGCCTATAGTCCTCGCAAACGAACACCACAAGATTGGCTTGTTTTGAAAAAAGCAGGGCTACGCAATCTCAAGGGGGACGACCTCCAAATCCCCTTGGGCAAATTGACGATGGTAGGCGGTATCTCAGGGGCTGGCAAATCAACGCTTATTCGCGACTTACTACACCCGGTGGTCGACTACGCCCGCATGTATAAGGAGCCAAAAGTAGAAGAAAAAGAGTTCTCCCAATACGTGACTCTGCCCAACACTCACTCCGGTAGACCTTTTCTCAATTTAGTAAATGGCGATCGCTTTCGCGCGGTCATTGAGGTCGATCAGAAACCTATTGGCAAAACACCGCGTTCCACTCCGGCTACCTATATGGGAGCCATGGATATTATCCGCCGTTTTTTCGCTTCCCTGCCCGAAGCAAAAATCCGCGGCATGAACGCCAGTACCTTTTCTTTTAATACGGCCAACGGACGATGCGAAACCTGTAAGGGTTCGGGACAAATCAAGCTGGAAATGAATTTCCTGCCCGATGCCTACATGACCTGCGAAGACTGCCACGGCACACGCTACGGTCCCGAGCTGGATGACCTCCGCTGGAAAGAAAAATCCATTGCCAACATCCTCAACATGACCTTCGAGGAAGCTGCCGAATTCTTCCAGACCCATAGCCAGCTCGGAGACATGCTTAAACTCATGGTACAAACCGGACTCGGTTATCTCACCCTCGGTCAAAGTAGCCCCACCCTGTCCGGAGGGGAAGCGCAACGCCTCAAACTCGTCAGCGAGCTCGCCAAAGGCCTGCCCAGCTTCCGCGACAAAAGCCGGGCCATCAATTTTCAGAATCTCTATATCCTTGAGGAGCCCACCATTGGCCTCCACATGAGCGATTGCGAGAAACTCATATATCTCCTCCACCAACTCGTGGACCAGGGCCACACCGTCATCGTCATCGAGCACAATCTCGACCTCCTCGCCGAAGCGGACTACCTCGTCGAAATAGGTCCAGAAGGCGGAGAAGCTGGAGGACATATTTTGTATCAAGGCCCAGTCAAAGGCTTGAAGAATGTCCGCAAGAGCCCCACCTGGCCCTTCCTGAAAAAGAAGCTTAAAGCACGAATTCATAGAGATTGAGTGCTAAATCACTCCTTGACAGCAAATTTAAAAGTAATATCGTAATACCTATGAGAACCACAATATTACTTGACGACGAACTCGCCGAAAATCTTAAAAAAGCCGCCAGAATTCGTGGCTTGAGTTTCAGTGCGTTTCTAGCAGAAGCAGGACGTGCAGCACTGAAGGCTTCTACTTCAATTGATGAGGAACCTTTCGAGCTCATTGTAGCCGGCGGAAGTGGTCCAAAACCTGGGATTGATCTAGACAAGACTAGTCAGTTGCTGGCTGCCGAGGATGAGGAACGTTACGGATCATGAAACTCTGCGACGTTAATGTACTGATTTATGCCCATCGCCAAGATGCTAGTCCTGAACACGATTCCTATGCGGAGTGGCTAAAAAATCTTGCTGGCGGGCAAGAAGCATTCGGACTCTCCGAATCCGTTTTGAGTGGTTTTGTTCGAATCGTCACTAACCCACGTGCTTTTCACGATCCCACTCCAGTAGACCTAGCACTTGATTTTTGCGAAAACCTTCGCAAACGTTCGCAAGCATGTATTCTCAGACCAGGCGATCGCAATTGGACCATTTTCGAATCCCTGTGCAGAAGAATTCCTGCCAAGGGCAAATTGGTCGCTGACGCCTGGCACGCCGCACTCGCCATCGAATACGATTGTGAATGGATTACCACCGACAGTGATTTCGTCCGGTTTCCCGGTTTAAAGTGGAAACATCCCCTAAACAATTAGCACTCATCCAACGCGAAATACCGTATCCACGTTTTGGGTATAACAATTCAATACCAATGTTCAAGGGCCGACCCTCTTTGCTTTCTCAGGGCCGACCCTTTTTGTTTTCTCTTTGCTTTCACTTATGGAAAAAAACAGAGCCAAAACAACACGCCAATATATTTTCTAGCATGAAAAATTACCAAAAACCAATGGTGTATGAGAAATGCGGGCTAGGCAGCACTGGCGCCATCGATAAGCAGACCCCGGCCGGCTGGGAGCTCCATGATTTGCAGAAAGGTCCCCAGGAAATTCATAACGTGTATGGAAAACCCGAATACCAAGCGATCAGCAAAAAGCTTAAGCTCGAACTGCTGCGCCTGAAGGAGGAATTCGGTGACAGCGACGAGACGTATCCGGAGCTGAAGAAAGTTTTGAGGAGTCCTGGGAACAGCCGAAGGGGGCAAACGCTAAATCCTAACATACTTTTAGCCCTTCGGCAGGCCGGAGGGCGTAAGCCGGAAGGGGTAAAACGCAAAAGGCTAACAGAGCCCCAGCAACTTGAGAGCTGATTGAGGGGCGTGTCTGATGTAGGGTTTCTTTTGAGAGGAAGTATATTAAGCTTTTGCGTTTGAACCCATTCTCTTCCCCTGACCCCTTTGGTTTCCCCCTGCATTAGTTGTATCGTGCAGTATTGAGGCAGATAGAAAGACGGATTTGTTCAGGATCTAATTCATTAAATAGATTTTGAGCTTCCTCAATTTTTCCTGACTTGCTAAACGAAACTACACGACCGTGACGTAGTCTACCCAATGGGAAAGTTACAGTACCTGATACAGGTAAATATGTTCCACCAGTAATAGTAAATAACGTTATCAAAACATGTGAATTCCAGTTCGAATGCTTGGAATGATTTCCGAAGTGTCCAGTGTTGATGATAATTGTTCCATCGCTGTACAATCGTACCTCCAACCCTCGTATTTGCATATTTTTTCCTAACGGAGTTGTCGGTAATATGGTCATATCGGAAACCCACCTGAGCCAAGTGATCTCTTCAGAATCGTTGATTTTTTGAGGTTTGCCGTTAAGTATATAACATCCAGATCCTTTTTGGCCTTTGGCTATATTGATATTAAAAGCTTCTTCGAACACAAGTTCCAAATCCTTAAGTCCACCAGTTGAGTCTACCACAAGATCATTTAGAGAGTTGATCACCGCCAATCGTTCGTGCTTTGGAACTTGGAAATATTCCAACTGGCTTGAATTTAAATTAAGGAGACTGCTCTTTAACTCCGTGGTCTGCTTCTTCGATAGCAGACTTTCAATTTCGCTAAAACTAGCTTCATAACCAATCTGTTCTGCAGTTTCAGTTACTTCAACTGATGTTTCTTTCGACAACCCAACCACAAGATTCAGTTCCGTCCAGGTTGATTCGGCAAGAAGCTTTCCCCAACAATATTCCTGACATTCCTCAGGAACAGGGATTTTGCACTGGCTACTATCACATGAAAAGGTCTCAACGGTACAGATCAAAAAAAAGGCAACTACAATAACTTTCATTTTAAACGTCTTTGGAACTAAAAATCCACAATACAAGGTAGGAGACAAGCCAAATTGATAAAGTTGAAAAGCTCCAATGCATGTACGTTAATTGATCTGAAAATGAATTATTTGCATCCACAAGCATAGCTTTAAGTAAGCTCTCCTTTACAAGGAAAGAACCCGCATGGTAACCTAATACGTCGTTTCCGTGCTTGAGCGAAAACGCGAAAAGTGCCCAAGCAGGTATGAATATTAGATATATGAGCTTCGCCTTTCCAGTAATGGGCCGTACATACTCAGTGCTTAATACTGCCAAAAGACTTGCGCCAATAGCCAATAAACACCACCCAGAAAATTTCTCCGAGTTTTCAGATATTGTCTCCAATGCGTTCCTTATTTGATCATGATCCATGAAATGAAACTCCCCGAAGCAAGCATCGGGGTATCTGAATTAGAATCATGCTTACCATAGTCTTAGTTGACGCAGTTCCTCCTTCGGTTTGCCTTGTTCCAACACGTAGGTCTCCACCGAAGTCCAATTCCCTCTTTCGCC
>JAPUIL010000608.1 GCA_027297085.1 Verrucomicrobiota bacterium
TTCTCGGTTAAGTTCTATGTCACGGCTATGCTGTTTATCCTTTTTGACATAGAAATTGTATTCCTCATTCCTTGGGCCGTAGTATACCGAGACTTCATTTCCAACCATATACCCATTTTACTCCCTATCCTGTTCTTCCTCGTCGTACTTATAGTAGGGCTCTTTTACGAAATGAAAAAAGGCGCCCTTGAGTGGGAGAAGTAAGTAATCTTATTTTCACTCTCGAATTCGTCGGGGAGCTTGAACAGGAATTTTAATTCGGATGCAGCTCGATCGCTATATTACAGAAGACAGGATTCTAGATCTGGAAGGTCAAGACTTGAAAAGTGCCTTGGTCGAATTACTTGATGCGGTAGTAGCAAAATCTCAGAAACTGAATAAGCGCAACTTGTTGAAAGAGCTGATTCAACGGGAGAATACCATGACCACTTATCTGGGCCGTGGAGTTATTCTGCCACATATTCGGGTAAAGATGCGCTCACGATTCATATTTGCGGTGGGGCGAAGTAAGGATGGATTTAAATACGAAGGTTTTTCGGGACCGCAAAAGGTTCACCTGGTATTTGTGCTACTCGCCAGTGAGAAGGAGAGAAACTACCTGCAAGCTCTCACAGCCATAGCTCGCGTGTTCCGCGATGAAAGTTTTGTGGATCGACTGGTATATGCTCCCGATTACCGGTCGTTCAGCGAGTTGCTGCTCACAGGATTTTCAGGTGTTCAGTCTCAGCCCAGTTCGCGGCAGAATAAAATAAACAGTCTTATTTTCAGTCAGGCCCAGCGCTTGGCAAAAGGTGCGGAAGCATCGACGATTCTTTTTTTTACCGATACCTTGATAGGTGGTATTGAGGAGATTCCTAATTTTAATGGTATCCCAACGGTTGTTATCTCCTCCAAGATGATGGACGCACCGGCTCATGCTCAAGACACACCCACTTTACATATTCAGGCCTTCTCGAATAAACGCTTTTCACAATTGAGAAGCGCAGTCCTCATCGGTCTCGGGCGCGGCCTATTCAAGCCGGCCGACAAATTGTGTTGTGTGGGTGGAATTGCAGAAAGTAACCAGTTCGATAGCGTGGTTATTATAGATATTCAGCAGGAGTTTCATTCGGTGCTATCCAATAAGGGAAGTATTCTGCCCTCCAATGTGAAACCCGAAGTTCTAGAGCGAGTGATCGCTATTGCAACCGAACTAACGGTCGAAGGACGTGAAGGACAAAAAATCGGGACACTCTTTGTCATTGGTGACTCAGAAAAAGTTGAGACCATGACGAAGCCCCTGGTTTTAAATCCGTTTCATGGTTACAAGCACGAGGATCGGAATATCCTCAATCCCTTCATGGATGAAACGATCAAGGAATTTTCGTCTATCGATGGTGCCTTTATTATTCGCGGAGACGGGGTGATCTTATCAGCCGGTTCCCTTATTCATGTGCCAGATTACGACCATAAATTGCCTTCCGGGCTGGGAGCGCGACACGCTGCGGCATTTGCGATTTCACTGGTTACGAAATGTGTTTCGGTGGTGATTTCTTCCAGCACCGGTCAAGTAACTCTCTTCCGCAATGGGGTCATGCTGCCACTCATAGAAAAAGGGATAAGCGGCGGTTTTTAATTGATATTGCGGGAAATATGGTTCTTTCTGCTGCGCTTTACCTATAACCCGTTTAATTATTATGCCAAGAGACGTCATAATCCTGGAATGTACCGAAGCCAAAGCTGAAGGAAAACCCCCTTCACGCTATATGACCACACGCAACAAGAAGCTTCAAACTGAGCGGGTGGAAAAGAAGAAATATAATCCTTTTCTGAAGCGGCACACCTTGCACAAGGAAAAGAAGTAATTTCCACTAATTTTCGAAATGAAAGGCACTCCTTTACCGGAGCGCCTTTTAAGATTTCTAGTCCTTGCGACTCGCTCGCCATTTGTCTCGGTGCCTACGGATCCAATCTAGCAATGCGCGTTCGAAACCAATGTCGTAACCAGCTTTTTCAGACTCCAGCCATTTATGCTTAAGGATTTCCTTCCGTTCAGCTAGGAACTCCTGGTAAAGACTCGAACGAGTTATAATCTCCGATTGCGACATATCTTCAGGTTGACTTTCCGTAGGCATGTTCAAGAAGGATGGGAATCTGTAGCTTAGGAATATAACGTATAGATGGTCAAAAAATCAAAAAGTAAATGAAAATCCCACCTTAAATAGGGGATTCCACTAAGGCCAATTGGGTTTCTACTAGGTATTATGCCAACTTTTCTAATATTTTGCGCGCTATTTCGTAGAATGACTTGCTCGACACCGAGGTCGGCGAGCTTTTAACGATTGGGATTCCCATGTCTCCTCCCTGGCGGATTGCGCCATCGAGTGGTATTTTGCCCAGTAAGCTGGTTTTTAATTGTTCTGCGGCTCTTTCTCCGCCTCCACTACCAAATATATATTCTTTTTCTCCGTTAGCCGGGTTGAGGAAATAGCTCATATTCTCGGCAACTCCCAAAATCGGGATATTAACTTTATCGAACATTTTGGCACCACGTGTGGTTACAGATACTGCGGCCTCCTGAGGAGTCGTAACGATGACTGCTCCATCCAGTGGAATATTTTGAGCGACCGAGAGTTGGGCATCTCCGGTTCCTGGAGGTAGATCGACTACCAATATATCCAGGTCGCCCCATTTCACATTCTGCGCAAACTGTTGGATGGTTTTATTAACCATGGGTCCTCGCCAAATGACAGGAGTATCGTTGTCGACTAAAAGCCCCATGGACATGATCTTAATCCCCAGGTTTTCTAGAGGGACCAGCGACTCGCCGTCAATGGTTGGTCTTCCCCGAACACCCATCATCAAAGGAATACTGGGTCCATAAACATCGCAATCCATAATACCCACAGCACTGGATCCCAGTGCTTCATTGAGCACATAATCAAAAGCACATGCCAGGTTTACTGAAAAGGTAGATTTTCCGACTCCGCCTTTTCCGCTGGCCACGGCAATGATTTTTTTAACACCAGATATCAGTGACGTCGTTTGTGGCTGTGCAGCGCCAGGTTGAACAGGAGGCGCCGACTTGGGTTTTGTTACGGCAATTTCCACCTCAATACCGCTCACTCCTTCTACCTCAGCCAGCGCTTCTTCGACATTTTTCTTCAGGTTAGCCGGGACGAGGGGATCAGAAGTGGTGATAGCCAATTGAACATTGGCTGTTCCTGAATTCAGAGTTGCCGAGCGGACCAGGCCAAAGGATACAATGTCCCTGCTGAACCCTGGATATTTTACCGTGGATAGAGCGTTTAATAGCGATTGTTCGTTAGGCATGTAAGCGGATTTCCATTTTTTTTCGGGACTTGTGATTTCTCACAATAATTTAGTTGTCGATAGTAAATTGGTAACCGTTTATTAGACGAGAAAATAAGATGAACTTTTGATGAGTGCGCTT
>JAPUIL010000609.1 GCA_027297085.1 Verrucomicrobiota bacterium
ACAAACCAGGATTTTGGGAGCACCCCGTCGGATGAAATGAAGGAGAAGATTTTTAAGGGTAACCCTCGTGAGGGAGTACCTGAAGATTTCCAGAAAAAGTATTCCTATTTTCCTGCCGTATCGAAACCGATCATTTGTGCAATCAACGGTGCCTCGGTGGGAGTCGGATTTATCCTGCCGCTCTACTGCGATATTCGCTTCGCTTCTGAAGAGGCCAAGTTTGGGACGGCTTTCTCACGCCGTGGGTTGATCGCTGAACACGGGGTGAGTTGGCTGTTGCCTCGATTAGTGGGAATTTCCAATGCCCTGGACCTTCTTTATTCAGCCCGGATATTTCAGGCGCCGGAAGCACTGAAAATGGGATTGGTGAGCCGGGTATTACCGGCTGATACACTGATGGAACAGGCAAGAGACTATGCCGGTATGTTGGTGAATGAAGTTTCACCAAGGTCGTTGCGAGAAATAAAACGTGAGGTTTATAATGCCTTGTTTCAAACCTTGGGGGAAGCCATCGATGAGGCCAATGAGGACATGGTGAAAAGTTTCGCTTGCGAGGATTTTAAAGAAGGTGTGGCGCACTTTCTGGAAAAGAGACCGCCTAAATTCACTGGGAAATGACGCGTCTCCCAAGGATCGCGGCGTAAAGCTATTCCTACATTTTTGCGATTCAAGGAATCTCCCTACCAATCCATAATCTGGTTAATTCGATTTCCGATTTCTTCTGGTGTCCAGCCGCCTTCTTTAAAACTGTCTGCGCCGTGACTGGTCATAACACGATAGATGAAGAGGTGTTGTTCTCTTACGCCGAAGGTCGTTCCGGTGATCTCGGCAGCCTCGTCGCTGGCGAGAAAAGCGACCATGGGTGAAATAGTTTCAGGCTTGTAGGCTCCGGCCAATTTGGCGTTTTGTGCATGGGGAAGGTCCTCCAGCATACGTGTCATGGCGACTGGTGAGATCGCATTGACCGTGATGTTGAATTTTGCGAATTCCATGGCTGCGATGCGGGTAAGCGCGTGAATGCCAATCTTTGCCGCACCGTAGTTGGCTTGCCCAAAAGCTCCCAACAGTCCCGAGGTCGAAGATGTATTGATAATTCGCCCACCTTTACCTTTGTCCCTCATGACCTTGGCTGCAGCGCGCAGGCAGGTAAATGTGCCACGTAGATGCACGTTTATTACGTCGTCCCATTCTTCGTCCGTCATGTTGAGAATGGTTCTATCCCTCAGTATGCCTGCATTGTTGACCAGGATGTCGATGCTCCCGAACGAATCGATAGCGGTTTGTATTATTTTATCAGCATTCTCGGATGAACCTACCGCATCTTTATTAGCTACTGCTTCACCTCCGGTATCAACAATCTCTTTTACGACTACGTCCGCAGCATCGCTGCCGTCTGAGCCATCCCGGTTGCATCCTGGATCATTTACGACTACTTTAGCGCCCAATCGGGCAAACAAACGTGCATGTGAGCGGCCAATGCCTCCGCCGGCTCCAGTAATGACGGCGACTTTGCCTTCAAGTAATTTCATGATGATTGATTAGGTCTTTGTTATTCGATAAGACATTTTTTTCAGAGTTTTATCTTCAGCCGATCGAAGGTATGCAGGCTGCCTTTATTGTTTAGCTGACCTTTTTCAGCCAGCTCATCAAACGCGTTGAGGGCTTCATCCAGCAAGTCAGTTGGAATTTCTAACCGGCCGTGTCCGGGTAGAAGTTTTTCAATTTTTGGTAAGGATCTCAGTCGTCTTAAAGAACTCCTGTAATCTTGCGCGTTGGAAAATTGCAACCCGGCCAGGAGTACTCCTTTATACAGTAAATCTGCGGTTACAAGATATCCACTAGCCTCCTCGTAAACTGCCACGTGACCTGGTGAGTGTCCCGGCGTGTGAATGATTTCCAATTGCCGATCACCGATATCCAAAATGTCTCCGTCCTTATGTAGTCGCTTCACCTTGTGCTCGTACGGCCGGTACTTGCTCAAATCAAAATCATTCGGTGGCGGCTTGGTAAACGGTTCCTTTACCAGATAGCCGGCGATCTCTTTCGAATAGCGTTCAAATCCCCCTTCGATCCAGTCGCGTTCTAATATATGAGCAGAAAAATTATCAAACAATTGGTGCCCACCGGTGTGATCCCAATGCGCATGAGTAGTGACCAATTCAATAGGAAGTTGGGTTATAGCATTTACCAGCGTCCGGATATTACCTACGCCCAACCCAGTATCGACCAACACGGCTTTTTCTTTACCCACAAAAAGGTAGGAATGTACTTTCATCCACTGACCATACTCACTGAATGCGAATGTCGATTCATCGATTGTATCAATCGTAAACCAGTTGTTTTCCAATTCTGATGCAGGATGGATCATATATGACAATGGACTAATATTTGCTTCTCTGAAAAGCAATAACCGCTAATTGGGAAGAGGTAAGGTATTTTACCCCTATTTAAAATCAATTAAGCCATCAGTTCTTGAAGGATCCCGCCAAGATGCGTGACAGGAAATTGAAGTAATCAACGATGATTATTTATGCTCGGCGAATGCCGCTTGCCAACCCGCTTGGAGCTGTTTGGCGAGCTTGTCTCTGAGTTTCGACCGCGCGGGCATAAGGGCTAGATTATGGTATTCCGTGGGATCGACTTTTAGATCGTATAGCTCATACTCGACTTTTCCGTTGCCTTTAAGGGGCA
>JAPUIL010000061.1 GCA_027297085.1 Verrucomicrobiota bacterium
CGTATGGTTAGATCTCTACGTATGGAGTGCAATTTCAAGCTCCCTGTTCTACTAGATAGCCATAACCGCGCCGAGTCTTGATAATGGACTTTTTACCTGAGTGGTCCAGTTTCTTTCTCAAGTTGCAAACTAGCACCTCGATTACGTTCCGGCTCGCATAGGATTCACTATCGTGAACGGCATCCAGGAGTTGGTCTTTGGACAGGACTCTGCCTCGATTCATAACCAAATGTTCTAGAATAGCATATTCTCCCGGAGTTAAGGTAACTACACTTCCGTTGGATTTAACTTCCTTGGTTGCGGTATTCACTGAGACTCCATCCACCGAAATTTCGGGGGTCTTAACTTCATATTTTCTTCGGACAAGGGTATTGATACGAGCGATCAATTCCTCAAAGGAAAACGGCTTGATCATGTAGTCGTCCGCTCCCAAACACAGACCTTGAACCCGGTCGTCAACCTGATCTCTTGCCGACAGAATTAGGATATGAGTTTTTTTACCAGCTGCCCGCAGTTTTCTTAAAATGGTCAGACCGTCGATTCCCGGGAGCATCAGATCGAGGATGATCACGTCGTAGTCGTTGAAGAGTGCGAAATCCAGGCCATCTCGTCCGTCTGTTGCCATATCTACCGAGAAACCATGCTTTTTTAGCCCATAGCCGAGGGACCGCAGAAGCCTTTTGGAGTCTTCAATAATCAGTAGTTTCATGATATCGAAAAGTAGAATGAATCAACCTAGGACATCATCTTTACCTTAATAGATCCTTAATTGCGAGTCATTCCTTGTTAAAGAACCCGTATTACGAATGTGGGCCAACTCACCTTCCTTGGCAGTTCCGGATCATCGGCCTGATCAAAACATCCCAGATGTCTTGGGAGCTTAAGAAGTTGTTAAGGATGCCTTCCTAGATTGTGTGCTCGAGAATTAATTTCATTCACGCATACGGATATGGAGAAACCCCGGAAATCACTCTATAAAGATTTGGCGCTATTGTCGCTTGTTCTGGGTATCCTGTTTTTCGCTACGAATGGAGTTCGTCCGCTTGCGAATCCCGATGAGGGGCGATATGCGGAGATTCCTCGCGAAATGCTGGAAAGTGGAAACTGGGTAAGCCCACGTTTGAATGGAGTGTTGTACTTCGACAAGCCACCGCTGTTTTACTGGTTGCAGGCAGTAGCAATGAAAATAGGTGGTTTGAATGAGCGTGCTGCCCGATTCTGGCCGGCAGCCTTTGCCTTAGCCGGATGCGGAGGGATCTATCTGGCTGGCCGTGAATTATTCGGCCGCCGGGTGGGTTTATCAGCTGCGGCGATTCTTTCCACATCCCTCATGTTCTTTGTCAACAGCCAGCTCGTTATCATCGACATGGCGGTGTCTGTGTTCATTTCTTTCGCGCTTTTATCTTTCCTTGTTGCGATGGGAGAGACTGCGGGTTCTCGAAGGAAAAATTTATTTCTAGCCTTCTATGTGTTTCTTGCCTTGGCGGTTTTGACGAAGGGATTGATTGGATTGGTCATTCCGGGAGGTATCATCTTTTTATGGGTACTGGTGATGAACCGATGGAAACATTTGTTCCCATGCCATGCAGGGATCGGAGTTCCTCTGTTTCTTCTCGTAGCTTTGCCTTGGCATATTCTGGTATGGAAAGAGCACCCTGAGTTCGCCTGGTATTATTTTGTACATGAACACTTTCTCAGGTTCCTTACGAATGGTCATGGCCGTGAGCAGCCCTTTTGGTTCTTTTTTGTATTTTTATCAGTGGGGCTTGTTCCTTGGATAGGATTCTTGCCCGGCGCCTTGAAGCGCGTATATAGCTTGGGATGGAAGAAACGCGCACATCAACAGGAGTCCTTTTTCTTTCTCATCTGGATTGCATTTGTGGTACTGTTTTTCTCAGCTTCCAGCTCGAAGCTTTTACCCTATATTCTTCCAGCGTTTCCTCCTCTTGCACTTTTTCTTGCGAAATATATTGATTCGGTAGCGTCTGATTCAAAGCCGGGAAACCTGGTAATTGGTATGCACATTACCGGATTGTTAACCCTGGTAATTGGTGCGGCTCTTCCAACTGCAATTTACGTGTTGGAAAGAGATCTGTCTCCCTTGGCCGTCCGGCTTATCTACGTTTCAAGCATCTGGCTGGGTATTGGTGGAATCAGTACCATAGTACTTTTTGCACGTTATACCTCGCGTACTGTGATTCTCGTACCCTTCGCTACCTGGTATTGTTTCTTGTTGCTCATGAATCCGCTGTCGGCGGAAGTGAATGTCAAATCCTCCAGAGCTGTGGCATCGAAACTTCAGACAATGGGTGTTGGCGCAACACAAGTGTATACTTTGGCGGCTTATCATCAGGACCTGCCCTTTTATCTAAGGTCGCAGATATTTGTGGTTGGTGATTGGCCGAGGGACATGGATTTTGGATTGAAAATCGAGGACCACTCCGATCGTTTTCTGGGTGAGGAAGAATTTGTAAAACGGTGGGTGGGAGAAAACCAAATTTTTGCCGTGGCCAGGAACAAGCACCTGAACCGGATATCAAGGACTTTCCCGGGGCTGGAGGGTTATCTGATTCACCGGGGAAATTCCTATTTCCTAATCAGCAACCTGCCCTCTCGGCAGGGTCTGTCGAAGAAGCTCCCCATATCTGTTCTAATAGCCCCGCACCGGTCTGAATAACCAGCATATCGATTCCATTTTCGTCACTCTATATGAATAATACACCTGAAATCTCCATTGTTATCCCTGTATTTAATGAGGAAGATTGCCTCACCAATCTTATCTACCGGCTTCTAGCTGTTATGCAAGAAACCGGTAGAGATTATGAACTTATTTTTGTGAATGACGGTAGCACCGACAGGACAAGTGAATTACTCAATGCATTTTACGAAGACCACCCGGATAAGGTTACCTTGATTGAGTTTAATGGTAACTATGGCCAATATACAGCTATCTGTGCCGGGTTTGAACAGGTACGTGGAATCAAGGTTGTTACGCTTGACGCCGATTTGCAGAATCCTCCCGAAGAAATTCCCAAACTCCTGCAGAAAATGGACGAAGGTCATGATTACGTAGGTGGCATTCGTTGTAAACGAAAAGACAACCTGATGCGCAGGTGGTGTTCCAAAGCGATTAATAGTATTCGGGAAAAAACTACGCAGATTAAAATAACCGATCAGGGTTGCATGATGCGTGCCTATAGTCGGTCTATTGTTGATGCGATTGCGCAGGCACAGGAAAAGTCAGTGTTTATTTCTGCCCTGGCATACAAGTATGCTTCCAATCCCGCTGAG
>JAPUIL010000610.1 GCA_027297085.1 Verrucomicrobiota bacterium
CCCAGGTGTTTTGCCAAAGCGCTTGCCGAACTGGGTACCGGTTGATCCGGAATAATAGTCGCCATGATGATGCCATCTATTTCAGAGGCATCGATACCAGCCATGGTCAAGGCGTGCTGGCTGGCTTTGGCAGCATAGGTGGTAACGTCTTCGTCTTCAGCTGCAACATGCCGCTGAGATATTCCGGTGGTCTTAACAATTTCTTCTTCCGACTTACCGGGAAATTTTTCCAAGAGTTCCTTATTGGTTATTACTGTTTTGGGAACGGCAAATCCGATCCCAGCAATGCAAACAGTCTCCTGGCTCTTGGAAGGAGCCGATTGAGGCGTTGTTTCGCTTTTCGTCACAGGGTGAGTAACCAAATAAGCCTGCACGTCATCTCCTGAAACCCTCCCTCCTGGGCCGGTGGCTGAAATGTCATTAATGGTTTCCGGTGCGAGCCCGGATTCGCGGGCAATCCGGAGAGCTTTTGGAGTCCACTTGATGGCACCAACGGATTGGGTCGCTTGCAATATCGGTCTGGCGACGGGCTGGTGAGCAGCCTGAGGCGCTTTGGATGCAGTGGGAGATATTGCTGCAACTTTAACTACCGGCTCTTCAACGCCATTGGCGGCCTCGCCCTTTACCTCAAGGTGTTTCTGGGATTCGTCATCCGTTTCAATCCAGAGAAATGGAGCATTGGCGGCCACGATGTCTCCGGCCTGGGCCAGAATCTTCTTTACGATGCCGGAGCAAGGTGCTTCGAAGTCAAAGGCAGACTTATCACTCTCGAATTCTGCACATTTATGCCCTTTTTGGACGATATCGCCAGATTCTATCTCAATATCGATAAGGGTTAACTCATGGACGGTAGCTCCCATGGATGGAACGGGTATTTGAGCAACAAAGGTTTCCATTTCTCGTATATAAAATAGGTTTTTACTCAGTAGCCAAGGATTTCATGAGCCGCCAAATTCGCACGAGTTGGTCAACAACCCCGGGTAATTCGTCCAGCGGAACCATATTGGGTCCATCTGAGAGGGCTCGATCAGGATTGGGGTGAGTTTCTAAAAAAATCCCATTAGCCCCGGCTGCAAGGGCGGCACGAGCCAGAGGCAAAACAAACTCACGCTGACCATCACTCTTGCCATCGCCGCCGCTAGGCAGCTGTACACTGTGAGTGGCATCAAAAATTGTGGGATGCCCGATAGCCTTCATGATACTGAACCCTCGCATATCCACAACCAGATTTCTGTAACCGAATGTGGCTCCCCTCTCCGTCAACCAAATCTCAGAGGCTCCACTATGTTCGAGTTTCTTAGCCACGTGTTGCATGTCTTGTGGAGCAAGGAATTGACCTTTCTTGACGTTAACCACCTTGCCGGTTTTGGCCGCGGCGATAAGCAAATCGGTCTGCCGGCACAAAAAGGCCGGAATTTGAATAACATCTACAACCCGAGCCACAATCTCAGCCTGGCATGATTCGTGTATGTCGGTAACTAAAGGAAATCCGAAACGATTGTTAAGTTCACTCAGAATTTCCAGGCCAGATTCGATACCGGATCCGCGCTCACTTTCGATAGAAGTCCGATTGGCTTTATCAAAGGAACCTTTAAAAACAATCTTCAACTCGGGATGCTTTTCTTGCAACCCTGTCAGGCATTCTGCAACAGGCAGGCAGGTTTCCATGGACTCAAGAGAACATGGACCGGCCAGAAGCAGCATTTTTTGAGGATCAAATAACATTCAGGTGTTCGCCTTTTTTTCCAGCGCAGCTGAAATAAAGGATGCAAACAGGGGGTGAGCTTTAAAGGGTTTGGATTTAAATTCAGGGTGAAACTGGACCCCTACAAACCAAGGGTGATCCTCTAATTCCACTATTTCTACCAAATTATGTTTCTGATTAACGCCGGAAACTTTCAATCCCTTGGCTTCCATAGCTTCACGGTAGGAATTGTTAAACTCGTAACGGTGCCGGTGTCTCTCACTCACCACTTCCTCTTTGTATGCATTACGGGCCGTGGTGTCATCTACCAAGTTACACTGATAGGCACCCAGGCGCATAGAAGCCCCCTTTTGGGTAACTTCCTTCTGCTCTTCCATGAGGTGCACGACTGGATGGGGCGTCTTTTCGTCAAACTCTGGGCTGTTGGCATCTCCCAAACCCAAAACGTTCCGGGCAAATTCTATGACGGCAATCTGCATGCCCATGCAGAGTCCGAAATAGGGCAATTTATTTTCACGGGCATAGCGAGCAGCCCAGATTTTTCCCTTAGTTCCGCGGTCTCCAAATCCACCAGGAACCAGGATTCCGTCCAATTTTTCCAAACATTTCCGTCCCTCCTCAGTAGTAAGCTCTTCTGAGTCGATTCGCTCGATCACCACTTTCGTATCGTTGGCGATACCTCCATGCGTAAGCGATTCGTAGACCGATTTGTAGGCGTCTTGCAGCTCAATGTATTTCCCCACAACACCAATGGTCACTTTGTGAGCCGGGTATTTTAGGCGCCGCACCACATCGTGCCATTTGTCCATCGGTTTTTTAGGAGCATCCAGACCGAGGTATTCTACAACCAGCTCATCCAAATTTTCTTTCTGCAACATCAGAGGCAGCTCATAGATAGATGTCTCAACATCGCGTTCCTCGATCACGGCCTTTACCGGTACGCTGCAAAACATGGCCAGTTTTTCCCGAACCTCATCGCCAAGGCTTTCCTCGGTCCGGCAAATCAGAATATCGGGCTGAATGCCAATCTCGCGCAATTTCGCCACACTTTGCTGGCTTGGTTTGGTCTTAAGTTCACCAGCTGCTGCAAGGTAAGGGACCAAAGTGACGTGGATGAAGAGCACATTTTCTCTCCCCCCATTTTCAGTACCGAACTGCCGCAACGCCTCCACAAACGGCAATCCTTCGATGTCTCCAATCGTTCCGCCGATTTCAGTGATGAGAACATCCACTCCTTCACCGGCTTCATCGATGCGGCTTTTGATTTCGTTTGTCACATGGGGAATCACCTGAACCGTTTTTCCCAGGTAATCGCCCCGGCGCTCCTTGGTAATAACCCTCTCGTAAATCTGTCCTGAGGTCAGGTTGTTCAAGCGTGAAAGCTGGCCAGAGGTAAAGCGCTCGTAATGTCCGAGGTCGAGGTCAGTTTCCGCCCCGTCATCCAGAACGTATACCTCCCCATGCTGAAAAGGGCTCATCGTCCCGGGATCCACATTCAGGTAGGGATCAAATTTCTGAATACGGACAGTCAGGCCTCGAAGTTCGAGCAACGCCCCAATCGCGGCGGCTGTGAGTCCTTTCCCTAACGAGGAAACAACACCACCTGTGATAAAAATATACTTCATGGGATAAGTATGGGTTTCAACATGAGTGCGGAAATTAATTCCAAAGCTCAAACCAAATTCTGAACTTCGTGAAAATTGTTTGGGGTAACCCCATATTCCCCATATTTTGCAGCACCAAATCTGGCAGAAAAAGGAGACATTTCGTAAAACATTCCAGTTGACCCGTCGAACTTATCCCTTTTTCCCTGTAGCCTGCATGAGCAACTCCGTATTAATCGCCGGATCCGTGGCGTATGTTAACACCATTACGCTCTATGCAACTGGAAATCGCATCCTGGGTGGTTCCGCCCCCTTTGAAAGCATCGCCTACAACTATTTCTCTAAGCCGTTTAGCCGATTATTTTAATGGCTCTTCCGCAGAATTAGTGGGTTAAAATGTATTTGGTTTCATTCGACAA
>JAPUIL010000611.1 GCA_027297085.1 Verrucomicrobiota bacterium
TTCGCCGGGGCGGCTCGTGGAAATGGTTTATCACCGTTTGATCGACTTATTCAGGAAACCCTAACCAGAATATCTCACCAAATTGGGCTAAGGTAATTGGAAGAAGCTTTTCGTCGTAACTTAGTATTGAGCAGTAGAAGAGATCAAGAGGGTCAATGGTCAAGTTTTCCAGCTTCATAAAGTTTCTGACCGTTCGGGACACTTTGCTCAATACCTTTGATAATTGACCGTTGCTCCGTTTCCCGATCTCCCCGTGAGTCCGTTGGTTTTCTGCGTTGTACTTGCGAGTTGAACTTGATCATTCCCCGTTGCTTGCGACGGGGTTAAAAAAACACATTGTTCCCCGATGTCCGTTCTGCCGCATCGCGGGAGATAAAAATGCGTAGATACCCCATTGCTTGCGGCGGGGAGTAGCATTTTTAAGGGTATCGGGTTCATTTCAAACTCCCGGAATCAACTCACGGAGTCAAGGGGCCATGGGGGATGGCGCTGACTTAAGGGCTAAATAGTGGGGTCCGAGCAAAGCGCTTCAGCAAACGATTCTCTCGACTAAAAATATTCACATTCTTTATAAATATCGATATAACTCGTCAATTTTCCAAAATTCACTGCCAAAATACCCCTGACATGTTCTTTATTACAAAGTCACGCGACTGGAGTTATTTGTTCATGTTTTTCTGGATTACCAGTATGTGCGCAGGTGTTACTTACGATGTGGAAAAGATTACCATGACCGGTGACGGTGTCCCTGGTTTTACAGAGCCTGAGGTGACGGAAACATTTCGCTATTTTCAGGCTGTTCATATTTTCCCAGATGGATCGGTGGCATTTGCCGGAGTGACAACACGGGGTGGGAACTCGTTTAGTAATAACCCGCGAGGTATCTATTATGCGGGAGCGCCGGGATCCCTGACAACGATTGTGGAGATGGATGATGCAGAGGCCAACGATTCCATTGGTCTTCCGCATTTAATGGATTCCAATGATGCCAAAACCTTTGCCTTCGATTTCCTTCAGCCTACTGAATTAAGTCTTCAGGAGGTTATTTCCGTAAAGGTATTTGGAGAGCCGGTACAACACCTGACACCGACCGATGAATCGAATGCATTGGTGACTAGTAAACTTATCGGTGAAAACGAGGTATATGAAGGAAGGTTCGAATCGGATCTTACCGAACTGGTACTCAATGAGGCCGGTCAGACGCTTTTCAGGACTTCCTTTGTATTCAAAGACGATCCCGACACCCTTGTTCAAGGATTATTCCTGGCTGACAGCGAAACGGGGGTGAGGAATATCGCCTTTGCCGGGGACGCGGTGCCCGGGATAGCCGATGCCACCTTTGTGGAGTTTAGCTGGATCGGTTTGGGTGAGGATGGCACAGCCTTCTTCAGTGCACGAATGACAGGAGATGGCGCTCCCAGTACTTCCAACCAGGCCCTGTGGATGGAAAAAGAGGGCGCGTTCACTCTGGTCCTGAGAGAAGGTTCGCCGGCCCCGGGTTTCGATAATTATTCTGTCCAGTTACCTGGCCTGAATCTTCTCTACCTGGATATCCAGGGCAATCGGACGATTGTTGCCTCGGGCGTGGGGACTGAAGGTGGGGGTACCATATTTGCTTATTGGATAGGCTCTTCATTGGGTCCTGAGCTTGCGCCAATGCTGTTGCTGGATCCTTTCCCAAATCTGAATGATCCGGGAATATTCACGACAACCGATCAGGGAAACGTGGCGTTCTCTTTTATAAATAATAATTCCATTCAGTTGGATTCATTGGGCGACATTTATTTTGATGGAGGAGGAAAGTTTGCCGACGGTACAGATGTGGGAGGAATCTGGAAACGCAGCAGCATCAATGGCAGTATCTCGCTTTCGGTACTCTGGGATTTCGCAAGTGGCCTGTCGAAATTCGCGTTGTTGGATGTGAGCGATCAGGGCGACCTTCTCTTTTTGGCGGAAAGCCAGGGTGTCAAGGGAATTTGGGTACGCAATCTGGATGGTGCATTAAGCAATGTAGTGAACGTGGGGGATATGTTGGAAGGGCGTGAGGTGATCGCTTTCGTCTTTTTGTCCGATGGGGTCGGATTAAGCACACTCGGTTTTCACCGGTATCATGACTTGATGAGTAGTAGCGGAAATTTTGTATTTGTAGCTCAGTTTGAGGACTCCGACGGTGATAATGTTCGGGACGAGGGAATATTTGTGGCAGGTACTATACCGGATCCGACGGACATGTTTATCTGGTCAGGTGAGGCAGGGGACGATGGCTGGCATAAGGTCTTGAATTGGGATGATAAGGAAACGGGGGAAGATGCGCTAATTAGTCCCGGTGATGCGGAGGGGACCGAGACGGTCGAAATTCCAAATGCGGATGTGACCGTATTGGATTCGCCGGTACACATTAAAAAGATTACCGCTTCGGGTTCACTCGTCGTGACTCAGCCGTTTACGATCGAAGAACCTTCCACCATTGAAGACCTGGTTTTAAATTCTGACCTTACCATTAAGGACGACTTGTTGCTGCTCGGTGAACCGAAGTTAAAGCAAGGCACGATTACCGGCGAAGGTATGCTAGACTTTGAGGAGGCCGCAAACGGAAGCTGGTTATCTTTAGCCCAGGGGGGTGCTGATACGCACGATATCAAGGTGCACATGAACGTCTTTGGAACTTTGAACCATGATAAGGATGTGGTCGTGGATTTCCAAGAGGGAGGCTTTCTGTTTATAAAAGAAGGAGGGACTTATAAGGCCAAATCGGGCAAGATTGCTTATTCCAACAACAATATCCTCAACTCCATGACCAGTGCGGGTACTATTGAAGTGTCTGGGGTGAACGGATCTGATTCGTTTACCATTGAATCCTTTCTGCTGAACAGTGGAGGAACTATCGATGTGGTCTCTGGCGAACTCCTCCTGAACAACGAAACTGATTTTGAAGGAGGAGAGCTAAAGGTCGGTTCTGGTGCCCGGCTTGTGTTCGGGAATCCACTTAAGGAGCCTTCGTTAAGCCCTGGAAGCACTGTGAAAGAGGATTTAGTTGGCTCGGGCGAAGGCACGATTCTGTTTAAAGGGAATAAGCTGCACATTATTGAAAAGAAAAAAGCTACTTTCAATATGTCGCTTACCAGTGGTGGACTTGAAGTTGAGGATGGTGCTGAAATCTCCGGTCAAGGGACTCTTGTTAATGAGGGTAGAATGGTGTTTCGTGAAGGAATCCTGAAATCAAAGCTGGAGAATGAAGGAACCTTGTCGGTAACCGGTGGTTCTTCTGAATTCAACAACTTGTCGTTGAGAGATTCTCATCTGGTTAACCGGAAGTTGGTGTTGCAGAATAAAGTCATATCTCTGCGTACAACGGATGACATGAACCCTCCCACAGCTATTACCAATCAAGGCACTTGGAGTTTGGAGGATGGAGCGGAGATCGTAAGTTCAGAAGGAGATGTCATATTTTTTAATTCACCCAACGGTGTTTTAAAGATGGAATCCACAGGTCTATCACGCATGCGGGTACCATTCGAAAACAAGGGGCTTGTCTGGGTCAAAAAAGGGAAATTGGTATTTGATCAA
>JAPUIL010000612.1 GCA_027297085.1 Verrucomicrobiota bacterium
TGATGAGGGTATTTTCCGCAATTTCCATTTCTTCCAGGGTATCCAAAATAGTACCCATGCTTGCATCTAATTCGGCAATGACATCACCGTAATCTCCCGCTCGTGATTTTCCCGCGAATGCGGGATTTGGAACCAGAGGGACATGCGGATAATTGTGGGCGAGGTAGATGAAAAAGGGCTGATTGTTATTGTTCGTGATAAACTCGACTGCCTTTCGTGTGTAGTCCGAAACCAGCATGGAGAGGTCAGTTGTTTCGGCGATTACTTCCCGGTCCTTAAAGAACCGCGGATCGTGCCGGAAATTCGAGGGCATGCCGTAATAGCTGTCGAAGCCATGATTGAGGGGATGAAAAACTTCGTCAAATCCGAGGTGCCACTTTCCGACCATGCCTGTTGCATAGCCCTGAGTCTTTAGCAGCTCGGCGATGGTTATTTCATCGGGATTCAATCCCAGGTGGCGATGCTCTGGCCTGGCTGGACTTATACCGGTGGAAAGTCCTGCTCGTTGCGGATATGAGCCGGTCAAAAGCGCGACACGAGACGGTGTGCAAATGTTTGCCGCAACCGTGTAGCGATCGCAACGCACCCCCTGCGCCGCCATTTTATCTATCCGCGGCGTATCGATAAATTCAGAACCATAACAGCCTAGATCGCCGTATCCGAGATCGTCGGTTAGAATCAGAATGATGTTCGGCTGTGCTGCCGCCAAAAGCGTAACCAGAAACCCACTACATGCTACTAAGCACCACGAAAATCGTCTTCGCCAGATTGTCATACTCAACGAGTACCCTTGGATGATCGGATATAAGCCAGATGCTCCCGCATGGTTTGAGCGATGACGGGATTTTCGCGAATGACATTTTGGGTTTGGTACGGGTCAGTCCTGAGATTGTACAGCTGCTCCTTGGGCGCATTCGGTTTTAGCTTTCCATTTTCCATATCGCTGTTTACTTCGCCAGCAAAATGAAGTGCGGGAAAACCACCAAACCCGTGCGTTCCTACGTCTGGACTACTAAAGCCACCACCAGACTGAGCTCCGATATACATCCAATCACCTGCACGCAATGACAGGTGAGTTTTTCTGAATGCAGCCAGCACCAAATGGTCCCGTATTGGGCGTTGGGCTTCTCCAATCAAGGCCGGCAGAATGTTAAAGCTATCGGGTCCTTCTCCATCTTTGAGCTCATAACCGGTGAGAGCTGCCAATGAGGCGAGAAGATCTACATTGGAAACCAGCTGATTTGAAACCGTCCCGGCTGGAATTTTCCCCGGCCAGCGGGCGATAAAAGGAACACGGTGTCCGCCTTCCCAGGCATCGAACTTGAAGCCGAGTAAATCCCCGTTTTGCTTGTGACCCAGATTCCAGGAATTCTGTCCGCCGAGGTTGATCATACCGCCGTTGTCGCTGGTGAAAATGAGCAGTGTATTATCCGCCAGGCCTTCTTCCTCAAGTGTTCTGGTAACTTCACCGACTATCCAATCCAGTTCGTGGATGAAATCGCCATACCTTCCGCAGTCGCTGGTCCCCTGAAACCGTGGATGCGGAGTAAAGGGATGGTGGATGTTGGTCGTGGGAAAATAGAGAAAGAAGGGCTCGTCCTTGTGTTCCTTAATCCAGGAAACCGCTTTTCCCGCCAGGGTAGTGCCGACATAGGTATCGTCATAAAGTGCGTGGGCAGCTTTGGCGCCTCCAATCTGATTGATGCCCATTTTCTCCTCATGCACACGAGTCTCTGCTACCTGATCGTATACAAAAGGATCATCTGCTGCTAGACCGACCACGCGATGGTTTTCCACATAGACAAAAGGCGGATGGCTGTTTACCACCGGCATGCCGAAGTAATAATCAAATCCCAGTTCGAGCGGTCCGGGTTTCAGGTCACCATTCCAATTCGGTGTTTCTTCCCCGAATCCCAAATGCCATTTCCCAATACACGCAGTGGCATAACCGGCGTTCTTCATAATATCGGCTACAGTCGTCTGGTCCGGGTCCACAATTAAACCGACTTTCAGGAACACGGGACCCCAGTTATCGATACGGAAGGCATATTCGCCAGTCAGCAAACAGTAGCGCGATGGTGTGCAAACCGCTGATGCCGCATGGGCATCGGTGAAGCGTCGGCCTTCACTTGCGAGCTTATCAATATTGGGAGTTCTTACCTTGGTGGCTCCGTAGACACCGGTGTCGCCATAACCAAGGTCGTCAGCAAAGATTACAACGACATTGGGTTTGTCGGACTGTGCCATAAGTGATACGGCAACGAGGCATAGTGCTACCATCACTAGCAATGTTTGGGTGTTATATTTTTTCATAGAGTTTCTGATTGAGAATGGAGAACGTGTAATAATTAAATTCGATTGGGTGCAGTGCGCTCGGCATTTTTGCATTCCTCAAGGAGCTCTCTCATCTCCTTAACGATCTCGGGATATTCGTTATAAAGATTCTTCGTTTGAGATCGATCCGCTTCCAGGTCATAGAGCTGAGCGGGTGGGGCGTCCTTTTTGAATTTACCGTTTTCTATATCGCTATTGACTTGAAGTGTGAGCAAATGCGCGCCGGGGCCACCTCGTTCGAAATCCGTTTCCAATTTACCACTGAAACCGCCGCTTCCTTGTGCATTGATATAGACCCATTTGCCTTTGCGAATGGTAAGATTGGCCTGCTTGAATGCGCTCAGGACTAGGTGGTCGCGGATTGGGTGTTTTGGAGATCCGGTGAGTGCGGGCAGTATATTGAAACTGTCCGGTCCATCTTGATCTTTCAAAGGCTGATCAACCAGAGCTGCCATTGTCGCCAGCAAATCGACGTTGCTTATCAATTGGTCAGAAACCGAACCTTCCGGTATTTTGCCGGGCCAGCGTGCGATGAATGGAACTCGGTGTCCGCCTTCCCAGGCGCCGAACTTGAATCCCAGAAGATCGAGGTTCAAACGGTGCCCATCTTTCCATGCATCCTGCCCGCCAACATTGAACATGCCTCCATTGTCACTGGTGAAGATTACCAGCGTGTTGTCGGCCAAGCCTTCTTCCTCAAGAGTGTCCATTACTTCCCCGACTATCCAGTCGAGTTCATGAACGAAGTCTCCATAGCGTCCGCATTCACTGGTGCCCTGAAAACGCGGAGCCGGTGTGAAGGGGTGATGAATATTAGTGGTTGCTAGGTAGAGAAAGAAAGGTTGGTCCTTGTTGGCTTTTATCCATTCGACGGATTTCTCGGTCAAGCGCGTGCCGACCATTCGGTCTTTGTAAAGCGCGTGCGCGGCATCAGCACCGCCAATTTCGTCAATCCTTCTTTTTTCAGGAAACACCTGAGTCTTTGCCGTCTCACCATATACAAATGGATCATCGGGAACAAGGCCCACAACACGGTGATTTTCTACATAGACGAAGGGCGGGTGACTGTTTACCACTGGTACGCCAAAGTAGTAGTCGAAACCAAGCTCAAGCGGTCCCGGTTTCAGATCGCCATTCCAGTTGGGTGTTTCCTCGCCGAATCCCAAGTGCCATTTACCGATGCAAGCTGTTGCATAGCCCGCATTCTTCATAACATCCGCGACCGTCAACTGCTCCGGGTCGATGATCAACCCTACCTTGAGAAAAACCGGCGACCAATGGTTACCCCGAAACGCATATTCGCCTGTTATCAGACAATAACGCGAAGGGGTGCACACCGCGGATGCTGAATGGGCATCTGTGAAACGCCGTCCTTCCCTGGCCAGGCGATCAATGTTGGGAGTCTTCAGCTTTGTGGCACCATAACAACCTGTGTCACCATAACCGAGATCGTCGGCGAAGATTACGACGACATTCGGCTTCGACAGGCTCACCGCAGGTGGTTTGCTTGTTTGAGCCGAAAGGAAAGTCCCGGTAGTCAGTCCAATTAGGACGGCTCTTAACAGGTAGGCGAAAAATGGATACCTGAGAAATTTCGCTTTCATGATTTTATTTCAGGGTCCGGACATAGGCCAGAAAATCGGCCACTTGTTCGTGTGGTAAATGATCGATCAAACCCTCGGGCATGGACGAGCGCCCGCGGACTTGTTGCACAGTTTTGATTTCCGTTTGCGGGACAAATAGTGAGCCGCCGCCCATGAAGCGAAGCGTGACTCCGCGTTCATTGTTCTTTTCCATGTAGCCTTCTACCATGGTGCCGTCTGTTTTTAGTATGCGGCGAAGGGTATAAGCTCCTTCCATAGCTGCGTTTGGATCGAGTACTGCTGTGAGCAAAGCTTCGTTGTCCCGGTAGCCAGATCCATCCAGGGCGGGAGCCCATCCAACTCCTTCAGACCCAACACTGTGGCAGACCAGGCAGGTGGCAGCGAATAGAGGTTTTCCCTGTTGCGGATCTCCTGAACCCGACTCAGCAATTTCCATGAATATCCCAAACGTTTCCTGGTATTCTGCCTCCTTGTTTTTTTCTCGTTGATCCAGAAGAGTGCTTAACCGTTTCGATTTAATTTTAGTTCCGAGCATGCGCTCCAGAGTCCAATTATCGATGTCTTCCTCTGTTAGTTGCCCTTCATTAAACAAGGACAACAAAGTTTGGGAACCGGGCTCGGATGCGGATAAGGATTTAGTGAACTCATACTTTTGAAAGTCATTGAATGAGGCTAAAAATTTATTGAGGAGTTTCGAATCCGGACGTCCTCTTGCTTTCAGGAAGGCATTGAGTGCTGCCAGCCGCAGTTCGAAAGTTAAATTCGTGTTCTCGAACAACTTCTGAAAAGCCGTTCGCGTTTTCGACGACGGGTGGTGTTCCAGTGTAGTAATAGCCGAGATTATTACGATCTTGTTTGAATAGGGTGATAGGAGTAACCGAATGATATCTGCTTCAAATCCGGAAATATCATATTTCTCGGCGGCTTTCAGCCCGGTTTCCTGATCTGTTTGATCCTGGGAGGTGAGCAAATAACCAACTGCAGGCTTAAGCAGTTCTTTCAAATCTTTGGATGCTACTTGATCCAAAACTTCGTTTGCCAGAGATGCCATGTGACTTGCATTCCATAAATTTTCGAAGGCTGGTTTTGCTAGCTCGTAAATAGACTTTTCCTCCAGGGCATTTGTTATCTCGATGAAAGTTGCCTTGTCCCACGGCTTGCTGTTGATGGAATCCCATAGCGCAAGAAAGTAGGGTTCCCGTATTTCAA
>JAPUIL010000613.1 GCA_027297085.1 Verrucomicrobiota bacterium
AGCCTGGTTACAGAGTTTGCGGAAGATGAAGAGCAATTAATTCAAGGCAGAAGGATGAAGGCAAAAAGTTGAATGGATTATTGAATGAATGGCCGCGTACCGAGGCCCATAGTGGAACGACATGAACACAAGAGCCCAAGAGCGCAAAGATCCCAAAAAATTTCTCTGTGTTCTTTGCGATCTCTTGTGGCTATTAAATTCATTGGGTTTATTTGTTTAGTTCGGCTTCGATTAGTTGAACAATTTCCAAAATTGCGTATCCAAGATATCGCGACACGCGTCCTTCGAGGAAGAGTTTCTGGCGGATATGGCGGAAGAAGCGGAACATGTTATTAAAGTTTGACCTAATGACTGCTTGAATGAGGTATATTCAACTGGGCGAGGGACGCAGGACGAGGCGAAGGAAGAATGGCGAAGGTAGAATGGCGAGGGACGAGGGGGTAGGTAGAGGGACGATTCGCCTCCTCAGAGCCTGCGGCGGGAGCAGCCGAAGGGTCAATGTTCATATTTCTTGTCCCGGGTTCAGCCTGAAATGTCCGGGGCAGATTCTATTTTATTCGCCTATCCATCATTGACCGCATTTATTCCGGCAGTCGTTCGCTGATGGCTTGAGCTGCTTGTTGTAGCTCTGGCAGAATCCTCGAGCGTAACTCCCTCTGCGTAACACGGGTGGCCTGAACGCCTACGTTGATGGAGGCAACCGTCTGGTTTCTTCTGTTAAATACCGGAACCGCGATAGAGCGGAGTCCGATTTCTAGTTCCTGGTTGACCATGGCAAAACCGTCCTGCTTTGCTCGCATAATGATCTGCCTTAAATCACGGATACCTGTTTTTGTGTGGTCGGTATACCGCTTTCTTGTAGTTTTATTCAGCTGGGCATCGAGTTCCTTCCTGGGTAAAGCAGCGAGTAGCACCCGTCCAAGAGAAGTGCAAAATGCCGGCAGCCGACTCCCTATACCCAGTGAAACGGACATGACACGCTGAGCCGCGGAGCGCGCAACATAAACAACTTCGTGCTCATCAAGAACAGCAAGTGAGCACGATTCACCGGTCTTTTCCTTTACCCGGTCGAGGAACTCCTGGGCAATTGCCGGAAGCGAACGTGGGGAAAAGTAAGGATCGCTGAGGGACAAAATTTTAGGTTCCAGGTGGAACCCATCCGCTGATTGCCGGACGTAACCCATATGCTCGAGTGTGTAGAGACATCTTCGTACCACGGCGCGTGATAAGCCAGTTTCTTTGCTGATAGCAGACATCTTGAGTCCTGCGGTCAAGTTTGAGAAAGCGCGGATCACTTCGATGCCTCGAGCCAGAGAATTCATAAAATTTGGATCGCCGGTGCGGAACAGGATGGATTTGCCCGATGATGGATGCATGGCCGATAGCGATTGAAGCGTTTGGGTCGGAGTATTGACAAACAGTCCCGGATAACCCATCGTTCTATTATCGAACATATGTTCGATTATCGCACACAATGTCAATTAACAAATGGCCCATTTTCCCAGTCTGAGTGAAGCAATTCGTGAGTTGGTTCACGATGGTGATACCATTGCCCTTGAAGGATTCACTCACCTGATTCCATATGCGGCCGGGCATGAGATTATCAAACAGGGTCGCCGCGACCTGACCATAGTCAGGCTGACACCGGATCTTCTTTACGATCAGATGATCGGCATGGGCTGTGTCAGAAAGATGATTTTTGCCTGGGGTGGAAATCCGGGTGTAGGAATGCTGCATCGTTTTCGGGACGCTATTGAAAATGGCTGGCCTCATGCCTTGGAAATCGAGGAGCTCAGTCATGCGGCCTTGAGTGTTGCTCTTACTGCCGGAGCGTCCGGTTTACCCATGGGAATTCTCCGCGGATTCATAGGTTCGGATCTTCCAAAGTACAACAAAAACATTAAGTTTATCACCTGCCCATTTTCCGGAGATAAGCTGGCTGCTGTTCGGGCCATAAATCCAGATGTGTCTATTATCCATGCTCAGAAAGCCGATAGAAAAGGAAACGTATTGCTCTGGGGCATCATAGGAGTTCAGAAGGAGTGCGCTCTCGCTGCTAAAAACTGTCTGGTGACGGTTGAAGAAATTGTCGATGAGCTCGATGCTCCACCTAACGCCTGCATCTTACCATCCTGGACCGTTCATTCCGTATGCCATGTACCCGGTGGCGCCTTTCCCTCCTATGTACACGATTATTATGAGCGGAACAATGCCGCCTATATTGAATGGGATGCTATATCCAAATCGCGTGAAACGTTTTCCCAATGGATGGAAACACACATCATGAAAGCCAAGAATTTCGAACAATTTAAGGAAAGCCTGAGTGCTCACTCAACCTAGGGAATGCCGGTCTCGAATACAGTCGATTTCATGACCATCGTCGCGGCGCGGCGCTTGCGAAATCATTGCACCTGTTTTGTGGGCATAGGGATTCCATCCAAGGCGGCCAACCTGGCACGACTGACCCATGCGCCCGATATTGTGCTGATTTATGAGTCTGGTCCGATCGGAACCAAACCCGATGTTCTACCTCTTTCGATTGGCGACGGAGTACTGGCAGAAACGGCTGATACGGTTGTATCCACTCCTGAAATTTTTTCCTATTGGTTGCAAGGCGGTCGTGTGGACGTTGGTTTCCTAGGGGCTGCCCAAATAGATAAGTTTGCCAATTTAAACAGCACCGTAATTGGCGACTATAATTCCCCCAAGGTTCGCCTTCCGGGTGCGGGTGGTGCCCCCGAGATCGCGGCCCTGGCCAAAGAGACATTGATTATCATCCCGCACGAAAAACGTAAACTAGTCGAACGAGTGGATTTTATCACCTCCGCTGGTTACCTCGACGGGGGCGATGCCAGGGAAAAAGCAGGTTTGAAAGGTGGTCCTTCTATGGTGATTACAGATCTGGGGGTGCTGGTGCCCGAGGAGGAAACGAAAGAACTTGTGGTGCAGCAGTTGTATCCCGGCGTCTCGCGCGATGAGATTAAGGAGGCAACGGGTTGGGACTTGCGATTTGCCGAAGAGGTTTCAGAAACGGAACCTCCGACCGAAACTGAAATAAACGCCCTCAATCAGTTATTGGAGCGAACCAGAATAGCTCGGGAAAAACAACAGAATGTTTTGCGATGAGCTTACTTGAATCTACCGTCTGGACCTGCTGAGCTCCAATCTGAAAAAGGATTTGACCGATCCAGCAAGCTTATCGACACAATTCTGGATTGGCGTTTTACTCATCCAAAAATAACCATCGGTCAAATTCTCGTCGTAGATGGTGGACGTACCATGTAATTTTTTTATAAACCAGATAAAACCCGAATCCCCCAATCTAATATGAAATTCTATCTTAACGGAAACTGGCAGGATCGTGACGAGCTCATTGAAGTCACCAACCCTTTTGATGGCAGTGTCATCGACACCGTTCCCAAAGCAACCAATGCGGATGTTGAACTAGCCCTGGAAAGCGCGGTGGCCGGCGCTAAAACCATGGCCGAAACTACTGGCTACGAACGCTTTCTGATTCTGCGCCGCGCCGCCGATCTGATGCGCGAGCGTTTGGATGATCTGGCTCACACTATTAGTTCTGAGGAAGGAAAAACTCTGGCTGAAGGCAGGCTTGAAGTGGATCGTTCCACACAGACGATTGAACTAAGTGGCGAAGAAGCCAAGAGGCTTACCGGAGAGGTTTTGCCGCTGGATGGAGGCAAGGATGTCCGTAACAAATTTGGATTCACCCTGAGAGTGCCGTGTGGAGTGGTCGCCGCCATTACCCCTTTCAATTTCCCTTTGAACCTGGTGTGTCACAAAGTCGGCCCAGCTCTGGCAGCGGGAAATTCCGTTATTCTC
>JAPUIL010000614.1 GCA_027297085.1 Verrucomicrobiota bacterium
TCTGAAGCGCCCAAAGCCGAAAAGCCAAAGGCCGAAGAGCCTGAAGCCGAAAAGCCAAAGACCGAAGAACCTAAAGCCGAAAAGCCGAAGACCGAAGAACCTAAAGCCGAAGCACCAAAGTCTGAAGCGCCCAAAGCCGAAGAACCTAAAGCCGAAAAGCCGAAGCCTGTAGAACCTAAGGCTGAAAAGGCCAAAGCCGAAGAAACCAAGGCGGAAGCTCCTAAATCCGAGAAAGTTGAAGCTCCTAAGGCTGACGGCAAAAAGGAAGGCGAGCCCGCCGAAGCTGTTGCTTCCGAAGGATCAAAAGAGGAAGAAAAGAAGGAGGCCACCACAGTGAAGGATCTCCTTAGCGACGGCCTTGGCAATATAAAGGTTCGCCGTGCCAAAGGCAGCAAGAATATAACCCACGGAGTGGTGCATGTAATTGCGACCTTTAATAATACCAAAGTCACCGTGACAGACACCAAAGGAAACGTTATTTCCTGGAGCAGTGCCGGTAAATGTAATTTCCGTGGATCACGCAAATCCACCGCTTATGCCGCTCAGGTTGTCACTCAAGATGCCACCCGTGCCGCCATGGCCCACGGTTTGAAAGAAGTTGAAGTTCACCTCAAAGGGCCAGGTTTGGGAAGAGATTCTGCCGTCCGTGCCTTGCAAGCGCTTGGTATGATCATTGTCGCTATCGTAGATAAGACGCCCGTTCCTCACAATGGTTGCCGCCCTCCAAAACGCCGCCGCGTATAATTTTTTAAGTATCATTTAGTATGTCTCGTTACACAGGACCCACCACCCGTATCAATCGCCGTTTTGGAATGGCGATTTTTCCGCCTAACAAAGCATTTGAGCGCAAGGGCTATCCACCCGGGGTTCATGGCCCTCGCCTTCGTCGCAAACAAAGTGACTACTCGATCGGGCTGAATGAAAAGCAAAAGCTTCGCTTTATGTATGGCATGACTGAAAAACAGTTTCGCCGTACCTTCGAACAGGCAAAGCGAGCCAAGGGTGTAACCGGGGAAGTTTTCCTGCAACGCCTGGAAACCCGGCTGGATAATGTTATCTACCGTTTGAATCTTGCTAAGACCCGTTCCAGTGCCCGTCAGTTCGTCAACCACGGACACATCAAAGTCAACGGACACAAGGTGGACATTTCCAGTTATCAAGTAGAAGCTGGTGACGAAATCGAAGTCAAGGATTCGACTTCTTCACGGCAGCTTGCCACCCGTGCGTTGGACGAAACCCGCGCCCGCACTATTCCTGACTGGGCTTCCCTCGCGGAAGACACCTTTAAAGGAAAAATTAACCGTCTGCCTTCTCGTGACGAGATTGAGGTAGGCATCAATGAGCAGCTCATTGTTGAATTTTACAGCCGTTAGTTTTTACACACTTATACACTAATAATTATCTCCTATTGTTTTATGGCCACTCGATTAGGAAAATTCGAAATACCAAACCGCCTCACGAAAGACGAAGAGAGCTCCAATGAAACTTATGCTAAGTTCGTAGCCGAACCTTTCGAAGCTGGTTATGGGCATACCATCGGCAATACATTGCGCCGTGTACTTCTTAGCTCTATTGAAGGAGCCGCGATTTCTTCGATCAAAATTGAAGGCGTTAATCATGAATTCCAGAGTGTTGACGGAATTGTTGAGGACATCACGGACGTGGTACTGAACCTCAAGAAAATCCTCCTGATCAATCATAAGCGGGAATCGATTAAGCTTCTGCTAGATGTGACCAAGGAAGGAGAAGTCACGGCAGCTGATATTCAGCCCGACTCCAATATTGAGATTATCAATCCCGATCAGGTTATTTGCACGCTCGACCATGAACAACGTCTGTTCGCCGAGTTGGAAGTTAAGGTAGGCCGTGGGTATGTTCCTGGAGATGAGAACAAATCTGAAGAAGATCCGATTGGCGTTATCCCCATCGATTGTCTTTACAGCCCGGTGCGTCTTGTAAAATACAGCGTTGAGAATACCCGGGTGGGTCAAATAACCGATTACGACAAATTGATTCTGGAAATTACTACTGATGGACGGATCACTCCAGACGATGCTCTGAAACACGCAGCTTCAATCCTGAAGCACCACCTGGATGTCTTCGACAAGGTGAGCGATGAAGACATTGAGTTCGAAAGCGAAGGATCAGAAGTCAGCGAAGAGCAAAACAAGCTTCGCAAGCTGCTCAACATGAGTGTCAACGAAATCGAACTTTCCGTGCGTGCAGCCAACTGCTTAAACAACGCCAACATTACGACCGTTGGTGAATTGGCCATGAAGTCGGAGCAAGAGATGCTCAAGTACCGCAACTTCGGTAAAAAATCTCTGAATGAAATTAAAGCCAAACTGGAACAACTCGGCCTGTCGTTGGGGATGAAAATTGATGAGCGCCTCCTTGATACCCGGATCGACTAAGTTCCTACTGTTCATTCAAAATGCGCCATTTAAAACACAGACATGAATTAGGGGTAAAGAAAGCCCACCGCATGGCCCTTATGGCCAACCTCGCGTGTGCTCTCATTAAAGAAGGCCGTATCAAAACGACCTTGGCCAAAGCCAAGGCTCTACGCCCCTTTGCTGAAAAGTTGGTTACCCTGGCAAAACACGGAACTCTGGCTGACCGCCGGTTGGCCAATAGCAAGTTGCGCAATAAGGAAGCGTTGCAATTGCTCTTCAATGAAAAAGTAGAAGAGTTTAAAGACCGGCCCGGAGGGTATACTCGTATTTACAAGATTGGTAATCGCCTCGGTGACGCTGCGGAGATGGCCATTATCGAACTCATTCCTGCCGCCGACGAAGGTTATGGGAAGAGAAAAAAGAAAAAGGCCAAAAAAGCTGCCAAGAAAACGGTTGAAGAAAAGCCGGTAGAAGTAGAAGTCGCGGCAGAAGCTGAGATAGAAGAGCCTGAAGCCGAAGGGGAAGAAAAGAAAACCGAAGAACCGGTTGCGGACGCAGAGGAAGCTCCGGACGCTGAAGCCGCCGCTGAAGAAGAACCCCCCGCCGAGGAAGAAACCAAGCAATAACCTTTGGAGGACTTTTTACTATAAACTCTTTTTCCCAACGCGCCTGAAATCCGGGCGCGTTGGTGTTTACGATGATTCCCATTAGCCTGGCAGACGGATTTTTTATTTACCTCATCCTGGGGATAGGAATGGTTTTCGGCTTGTGGGCTTACTACGATTTCCGGGATAAAAATTTGTATCAGGCTGAGCGGTCAAAAACAGTTTATCACTGTGTCAAATGCGGCAAGATTTATGCTGATAAGATGGGAGTGAAACAGTCCAATTGCCCACGCTGCAAATTTAAAAACACTCATTTGCAATTCTGATTATGGCCGAAGTTGTCGCCGTTCTAGATTTTGGTTCCCAATACACGCAGGTCATCGCACGCCGGCTGAGAGAATGCCAGGTCTACTCGAAAGTATATCCGTTTTTTACGACCGCGGAGTCGCTCAAGGAGGAGGGTGTTAAAGGAATTATCCTCTCTGGAGGTCCCTCCAGTGTGTTTGCTGAAACTGCGCCGAAACCGGACACGGCTATTTTCAATTTAGAGGTGCCCGTAATGGGTATCTGTTACGGACTCCAATTGCTGGGTTTTCTGTTGGGAGGTAAGGCCGAGCACAGTGAGGAACGCGAATACGGTAAGGGAACTTTAACGATCACGGAAGACAGTCCGCTCTTCGAAGGCATTAACAAAACCATCCGGGTTTGGAATTCTCATGGCGATAAACTGACTCAACTTCCGGAAGGATTCAAACCCGTTGCCAGTACAGAAAATAGTGCATTCGCGGCCATTGAAAACCGGGAGCGCAATTTCTATGGATTGCAATTTCACCCCGAGGTGTTTCATACCGAGCAGGGAACGGATATCATTCGAAATTTTGTTTTTTCCATCTGCGGGTGTACCGGAGATTGGACGATGGAAAGCTACATCGAAAGCTCGATAGCCGCCATTCACGAACGTGTAGGCGACAAGAAAGTGATTCTCGGATTAAGTGGAGGCGTCGATAGCTCTGTCGCCGCGAAATTGATCCACGATGCCATCGGACCTCAACTCACCTGTGTGTTCGTCGATAATGGATTGCTTCGAAAGAAGGAACGTGAAGCGGTGGAAAAGCTCTATGGCGATCACTTCCAGATCAATCTTGTGGTTGCGGATTCATCTGAGCTCTTCCTCGGTCGCTTGGCGGGAGTTACGGATCCTGAACAGAAGCGCAAAATAATCGGCAACACCTTTATCGAGGTATTCGAATCAGAGGTCGATAAAATCGGTGAAGTGGACTTTCTGGCACAGGGGACCATTTATCCTGATATCATCGAAAGCCTCCCCATTGACGGAAATCCGGCTTCCTTGATAAAAAGCCATCATAATGTAGGTGGGCTGCCGGAGCGCATGAAACTCAAGATACTCGAACCACTCAACCAATTGTTTAAGGATGAAGTGCGTCTGCTGGGAAAGAGCCTTGGTCTGCCGGACAATGTAGTCTGGAGGCAGCCTTTCCCGGGTCCCGGATTGGCGGTTCGGATTTTGGGCGATATCACCGCCGATAATTTAAAGGTTCTGCGAGGAGCCGATGCCATCTTGCTCGAAGAAATGAAAAAGGCGGACATGTATTACAAGGTATGGCAGTCTTTCGCTGTTTTCCTTCCCGTTCGAACTGTTGGAGTGATGGGGGATGAAAGAACTTACGACAATGTCATCGCTTTAAGAATTGTTGAGAGCGTGGATGCCATGACTGCTGACTGGGCTCAACTCGACCATGACCTGCTCGCCAAAATTTCCAATCGTATCATCAACGAGGTCAAGGGTGTGAATCGAGTAGTGCTCGATATCAGTTCAAAACCACCTAGTACCATCGAGTGGGAATAACTTAAGATTTGGGTTGAACATTGGACGAATATTGGAGTCCTATAGCGTCTGTCCCTATGACTCGACCATGAACTTCGATTCTATTAAAACTCCTTTTTTGCGTATCCTGCCAAAGGTGTTTTTGGTTCCTGTAATTGCCAGCGTTTTGCTCGGTGCTTTTAGCTTTGGTGCTCAGGCAGATCCCCAAGTAACGGCCATATTAACAAAAGCTCGAAGCTACATTGGAAAGGAGACCGTGCTGAATGAGATTCAAACTCTGCGCTTCAGAGGCACAATTTCCACTCCCGAAGGAGATCAAACCGCCATTGTAATTAATTTGCGATCACCCCATAAGCAATTGCAGATCCTTACTAGTAAGGAAGTAGTGCAGGAGGTTGGTCTCAATGACTATGAGGCCTGGAAAAAAGTATACCGGATCAATCAACCAGATATCTACCAGCTAATTCCTTATACGACTGATCAGTTGAAGCGAGTAAGAGCTAATACCTTTGAAAATTTAAATTTCTTTTCGCCGGTAACCAGTTATAACCGTAAACTGGAATACGCCGGTCAAGAGACTATCGATGGTGAGGTGGTTGATAGAGTAAAAGTCATTTATGGAAGTATCTTTTATATTCGATATTTTAAGCGCTCCAATGGGCAGTTGTTGCTGACTGAAATCGAAACCGGGGAGCGCATTCAGGAAAGCGGAGAAATGAATGTTGGAGGCGTACGATTTCCAGATACGTTAACGTCCTACATCGACGGTAAGGAAATCCATCGAATTGTGTTTGACTCCATTGAAGTAAATCCAGACTTGGATGAATCCCTCTTCACGCAGCCAGCACTCCCTGGTCCGAGGAAAAAATAGATGCCTGTCTTAACCTTTGGAACGGCTGGCTTCTTAAAACGGCTAAAGTCGTTTGCCGAAGATGCCGCGGGTTCCCCGCAGGTGGAATCCATCGTATCCGGAATCATCAATTCAGTTCGGACGGGGGGAGACAAAGCACTGTTTGATATAACGGAGAAACTCGATGGCCCCCGGTTGACAGCCAAAACTCTCAAGCTGACTGACGCTGAATTGAAGAGGGGCGAAAATAGTCTTACCGCCAAGGATAAGAGGGCCATCCGGGAGTCAATCCGTTGTGTCAAAGCCTTCAACCGGAAATCCGTTCCAAAGAATTGGACAGCTAAGAACCTGCACGGAGCAAGCGTGGGGGAGCGCTTTTATCCGATCAATCGTGTGGGGATTTACGTGCCCGGTGGCAGTGTGCCCTTGGTGTCTACGGTCATTATGACAACCACCTTGGCCAAGATAGCCAAAGTCCCGCAAATTTGTGTTTGTACGCCTCCCGATAAAGAGGGTGGCATCGCTCCAGCAATGGCGGGTGTTTTATCTCTCTGTGGAATTAGGGAGCTGTATAAAATTGGCGGTGCTCAAGCGGTTGCCGCCATGGCCCTTGGCACAAAGTCCGTCCCGGCAGTCGATAAAATTTTTGGTCCCGGCAATGCGTTTGTGAACGAAGCCAAACGCCAGATGTTCGGAGTTGCGGGTATCGACCTTCTGCCTGGACCCAGTGAAGTGATGGTGATCGCCGATGCTGGCGCCCAACCGCAATTTGTGGCCGCGGACCTCTTGGCGCAAGCCGAGCATGGGTCTGGAAAAGAGAAAATCTACCTGGTATCTACATCCGCTAAGCTGATAAGTGCTGTTGATTCGGCTATCGAGAAGCAACTGCCGGAGCTTTCACATAAAGACGCTATTAGGCGAGTGCTGAAAAATAACTTTGCTATCATTCGGGTTCCCAATCTGGAAGCAGCGGCGGAAGTGGCTAATTTTGTGGCTCCGGAACATATGGAGTTACAAGTGGCATTCGATAAGATCGCCCAAATGACACGTCAAATTACCACTGCCGGAGCAATTTTTCAGGGTGGTTATACGGCAACCGCATTGGGTGATTTTACAGCCGGCCCGAGCCACGAGCTTCCAACCGGTCGAGTGGGTCGATTCTCAAGTGGACTCACCGTTGCAGACTTTTTCCGTAGAAGTAGCGTGGTTCATTATGAGAAGAACCACGTGAAGAAAGCCGCTGAGACTATCGACGTATTCTCACGGTTAGAAAAACTCGACGCCCACGGTAGATCTGTATCTATTCGGGCAAAGTAACGAGATCCACTCGCAATCACTATGCAACCGATTCCGTCCATAATTGACCGGGCGCTTGCGCATGTCCAAGCGTTGGAAGCGTATGTACCCGGAAAACAACCACAGGAGGCTGGTTGGATTAAGTTGAACACCAATGAGAATCCTTACCCGCCGAGCCCACGCGTGAAAACAAGCATCGCTAAGTTGACTGGGGATCCTTTGAGGAAGTATCCAAATCCGATCAGTGCCAAGTTGAGAGAATCTTTAACTGCTCATTTTGAGTTACCGGGTGCGGATTGGGCTTTTGTGGGTAACGGTTCGGACGAAGTACTCAATCTTCTGATACGCGTCTTTTGCGACCAGGAGAAGAGTGGGGGATATATGGTTCCGAGTTACTCTTTATACCCTGTGCTTCTCGACATCCAGAATGCAAAGACGGTGGTTGTGCGTTACGATAGTTCCATGGAACTTCCTGTTAAGGATGTGGCGAATTGTGGTGCGCATATCTTCTTTCTTACTTCGCCCAATGCTCCAACCGGGGTGGGAATACCGGCGGATGCCATTCGCGAGTTGGCTGAAACCTTTCCAGGTATTCTGGTAGTGGACGAAGCCTACGGCGCCTTTGCGGAGGAAGATGCCGTATCTTTGGTTGAGAAATACTCCAATCTTTGTGTCACAAGAACATTTTCCAAGTCCCACTGCTTGGCAGGCATGCGTATTGGTTGTCTTCTGGGTAACCCGGACTTCGTGCAATTGCTCGACAAGGTGCGCGATAGTTACAACGTTAATGTCCTCTCTCAAGAGGTGGGTCTGGCTGCCCTTTCCGACACGGATTATTATGAGGGGGTGGTCACAAAAATTAAACAAACGCGCGATTTTTACATCAATGAATGGCAAGGAAAGGGTTGGTTCGTTTATCCGTCCCAGGCAAACTACATCTTTACCCAGCCGGTTAATTCCGTAGCTGAAAAGGGACCGGAGGTGGCCAAATCGTTGTTTGACTTTCTGCGGGGAGAAAAAATTCTGGTACGTTATTTTGGAAACGATCCTCTGACTGATTCCTTTCTTCGAATCAGTGTGGGCTCCGAATCCGACATGTTAACCTTAAGTGAAGCGATCGACCAATGGCTGAAAAACGCATAGCCTCCATCACCCGCAAAACAGCGGAAACAGATATCGCACTGACCATCAATCTGGATGGAACAGGGGAATATGAGGTGGATACAGGTATCCCCTTCTTTGACCACATGTTGTGTCTGTTTTCCAAACACGGTTTATTTGACCTCAACCTGAAGGCGAGCGGCGATTTGGATGTGGATTATCACCACACGGTGGAAGATGTTGGAATTGTTTTGGGCGACGCCATCAAGGAAGCGCTGGGAGATAAACTGGGTATCAGGCGCTATGGATTTTTTATCCTGCCCATGGACGAATCCTTGGCACGTGTGGCCATGGATCTGAGCAACCGTCCGTATTTACATTACGAGGTACAGTCTCCGGCTAACTACATCCGCGATTTCAACATCGTGCTCATTCGGGAATTTTTCCAGGCTGTGGTAAACAGTCTGAGTGCAAATATTCACCTGAAAGTCGAATACGGCGATGAACCGCACCACATCGTGGAAGCGTTGTTCAAGTGTTTTGCCCGAGCTCTGGATGCAGCTACATCTATCGATCCGCGAACCGAAGGCAAATTGCCGTCGACTAAGGACATGCTTACCTGAGGAGAAATTCGTGAAACCAAAATTAGCAGTAATAGACTACGGTATGGGAAACCTGCGTAGTGTCTCCAAGGCATTCGAAGCATGTGGTGCGGAAGTGACGCTCGTTACCGGACCGGAGCAGGTAAATGGCTCCGCCGGGTTAATATTGCCAGGCGTGGGTGCTCTGGGCGATTGCATCGAAGGCCTGCGTGCCTGCAACTTGATTGATACGGTTAAAGGTTGGATAGCGGAAGACCGTCCCTTTTTCGGAGTGTGTCTAGGATTCCAGGCACTTTACGATTACTCGGAAGAAGGATCGGTAAAGGGGTTGGGCATCTTCCCCGGCCAGGTAAAACGGTTTCAATTGCCCGATACTTACAAAGTGCCTCACATGGGATGGAATTCGGTGACTTTTGCCGATACTGGCGATTCCATTGTCGAAGGGCTCAATTCGGAAGAGGATCAATTTTATTTCGTACACAGTTACTATGTCGCTCCCGAAGAAGCGCTCACTACTTTTTTCCAAACTGATTACGGCAGCTCATTTGCTAGTGGTATCAAAGTTGGTAATTGCGTAGCTACACAGTTTCACCCGGAAAAAAGTCAGAAAAAAGGACTAACTCTCTACCGAAACTTTCTGAAATTAGTTGAAAATAACTAGTGAGTGCGGAGAATCTTTCTTTTACACGGAATCAATTTCAGCAGTTTTAGTATATGTCAGAGACAGCCACCATAACCATCGAAGGTAAGCAATACGAATACCCGGTCATATCCGGAACTGAGGGTGAAAAAGCGGTAGACGTTCGCAAACTACGGGGAGATACCGGTTACATCACCTACGACGATGGTTACGGAAATACCGGCTCATGCCTAAGTGACATCACATTTGTCAACGGTGAAGTGGGTATTTTGCGTCATCGGGGTATCCCCATTGAGGAACTTGCCGAACACTCTTCCTTTCTGGGCACTTCTTTTTTGGTGATCTATGGGCACCTTCCTTCAAACGAGGAGATGGCTGCTTTCAGTGATCGCATCTCCAGAAATGCCGATTTGCATGAGGACTTTCGTCACCATTTCTCCGGATTCCCCACCGATGCTCATCCCATGGCCGTTTTGAGTGCCATGCTGAATGCGGTGGGTTGTTATCACTCGGAGATGACTTCCAACAACCGGGAGCAAGACCTTGAGCATTTTGACCGTGCCGCGGCGTTGTTGATCTCAAAGGTTCGAACGATTGCTGCGATGACTTACCGCATGGGGGCGGGATTGCCCTTTGTATCTTCGCGCGAAAATATCGGATACGTTGAGAATTTCCTGCATATGATGTTTAGCGAAGAGGGCGCCGAGTATCAAGCAACGCCGGAAATCTCTCGTGCACTTGATTTATTTTTCCTGCTGCATGCCGACCACGAGCAAAATTGCTCCACCTCCACGGTCCGGATGGTGGCTAGTGGCGGAGCTAATATGTTCGCTTCAGTATCGGCGGGTGTATCCGCACTTTGGGGTCCACTACACGGTGGAGCTAATACCGCGGTGGTAAAGATGCTCCAGGCCATCCATGATACCGGTGATGACGGCAGTAAGTTTATCGAAGCAGCCAAGTCTGGCAAAGCGCGTTTGATGGGCTTTGGTCACCGTGTGTATAAAAACTATGATCCGCGCGCAAAGATTCTTGGAAGCGCAACAGAAGTACTTCTTGGGAGTCTTGGGCACTCGGATCCTTTGCTGGATATCGCTCGCCACCTGGAAAAAGCTGCGCTTGAGGATGAGTATTTTATCGAACGAAAACTTTACCCCAACGTCGATTTCTACAGCGGTCTCATCTTGAAGGCGGTGGGTATTCCCGTGGAAATGTTTACGGTGATGTTTGCTATCGGTCGTATGCCGGGATGGATTGCCAACTGGCGAGAGATTGCCACGGGCTCCAAGCGCATTCATCGGCCAAGGCAGATCTACACCGGTAAGGTTGATCAACACTTCGTATCCGCGGAGTAACGCGAATAGCGGACGAAGCTGAATGGCTCCGCAAGGCGGATCACTTCGGCGCTTTCTTAGGCGGTTCGTGCATCATTTCTTCAAGCTTTAAGCCGGTCAGGTTACCTAAGCTCGAAATGAGTTTCCAAAGTGCGATCATCATGATGACGGTGCTTGGAATAGCGATCACCGGCCAACTTAGAGCGTTCATCTTGCCGAGTTCGGCATTGAACTCCGCCAGGTTATCTGCCGGGTGAGTGGTTACAATGATCCGTGCCAGGAAAAAGTTCAGCGCAGCACTTAATGCAAAGGAAAAGACCAACAACCAGTTACAAAATGCGAATACCTTATCGAAGGCTTGCCTTGCGTTGAACTCCTCCAACTTTTGATCAATGACCTCTGTATTCAAAATTTGGGGATTGTATAGGAAAGTTTTGATAAGAGGCCGTTTGGTACGAAAGGTAACCAATACCATGATTCCAATGGCAAATGGAATAGATGCTTCCTTTACTGCGAGCCAGTAGGGATCCACCTCAACCAGCCCAAAGGTGCCGCTTAAGCCTACGCTTATCAATCCCAGGATCGAAATATAATTGATCTGCTTCCGGTTTAGCAAATCCCAGATTCCATAACCGAGAGGAAAAGAAAGCCCAACCACGAGCGCCACTACCGGACCCAATTTATCGGGGCTGCTCAATTGTGTCAGGACCAGCAGCGGAATAACGATATTGAACGCAATGCTCAGTAATAGATTTTCCCGTTTTTTCGCTGGCTTGGAAGGGGTGGGTTGACTCATGGATGCGACAGTGGGAGGCCCTAAAAGACTTGGCAATCTCATTTAGACAAGCGTTATTAGGAGGCATCTTTTTAAAAATCCTAATGCTCGTTTTTTAGTTCTTTGGTTTCCGATATGAAAGAAAAGCGCCACTCTCCGCTCGACCGTGTTCTTGGGCAGTTGGATCACCTGGATGAAACCAATCTGCAAAATCTGATCAACCGGCTGGCCCGGGAGCGTGAGCTATTCGAAGGAATTTTCAATACCATCCGGGAAGGCATCCTCGTCGTCTCTAAAGAAGGCATCGTCGAATACACCAACGGCGAGGGCATGAAGATAGTCGGGCTGAAGGATTCCGATATTGGTGTAGCTGTTTTATGGAAATGGATTCCTGATCTTGCTCCAGTGATTAACATGGATGGTGCTGAACCGGACTTCGCCGAACAGGCTTCCGTCACGAGAGAGATCGAAATGACTTACCCGGAACATCGGTTCGTGCGGGTTTACATGGTGCCATTCGAAGGTTTTGAAAACCTGGATCCTCATTTCGTGGTCATTCTCAGCGATATTACTCGTGAGGTCCTGTCCACAGAGGAGAAAATCGAATCCGAGAAAATTTCTTCCATCTTCTTACTAGCAGCAGGCGTGGCTCACGAATTGGGCAATCCACTCAATTCGCTTACGATTCATCTTCAATTGATGCAGCGTCAATTGGATCAAATTCAAGATGAAGCTATCCGCGAAAAACTACAGCGGTCGCTGTCTATTTGCAGTGGAGAAGTTGAACGGCAGGACGGAATCATAACGAACTTTCTCGAAGCTATTCGACCATCGCCCCCCGACTTCCAGGACACCAATCTGGTCGAGGTCCTTGAATCGGTTTTGCAAGTGCAAGAGCAGGAATTGCATAATTCCAAGGTGACCATTGAAATGGAGATTGGTGATGAACCTCCCATAATTGCCGGTGACATGAACCAGATGAAGCAAGTGTTCTTTAATATCATCAAGAATGCCCGGGAAGCTATGCAGGAGGGAGGTACGCTTCACATCGAAACACGATCGGATGATGATTATTTTTTCGTTATCATCGCTGACACAGGTGAGGGTATAGAGAAAGAAGACTTGGCCAGCGTGTTTCAGCCCTACTACTCAACCAAATCGTCCGGCAGCGGTCTCGGCCTTATGATTGTGAATCGGATTCTCCGCGATCATGGCGGGCAAGTAGGCATTGACAGTAAACCCGGTATGGGCACGGTTATTTCCCTGAGATTTCCCAAAAAACACCGCCGGATTCGACTGTTACCTCAAGAATGAGCGCTCTCGGTCCCAGCACCTCAAAAAAGTATATATGCCTGCTTCTATTCTCATTGTAGATGACGAAAAACACACCCGGGAAGGCCTGCAATTTGCCTTGGAAGATTCCTATGATGTTTACTTGGCGAGCAACGCGGATCAGGCGTTTAATCTTTTGGAAAGCCAACCATTTGATGTGGTCCTGACCGATTTACGGATGTCGGGAAAGTCAGGCATGAAGGTGATAGATGAAGCTCTCCGCATGCCTCAGAAGCCCATCTGTATTATGATGACGGCCTATGGAAATGTTGAGACGGCCGTAGAGGCCATGAAGCGTGGAGCTTTCGATTTTCTAACCAAACCGGTTAACCTGGAACGTTTGGATATCCTGATTAAGCGTGCCATTAATTCCAAACAGATCGAAACGGAAAACCGGGAGCTTCACCAGCGCCTCGACCAGAAATTCAGTTTCAAAGGAATTATCGGCAACTCGTCTGCTTTGGACGCAGTCATTGAAAGAGTAAAGCTGGTTGCTCCCTCTAAAGCAACCATCCTGCTGGAAGGTGAAACGGGCACCGGTAAGGAGTTGATTGCCCAAGCCATCCACCAGAACAGCGATCGCTCGCGCAAGGCATTTATTACGGTAAACTGTGCCGCCCTTCCACCCAATCTTCTCGAAAGCGAATTGTTCGGGCATGAAAAAGGTGCTTTTACCGGAGCCATGGAAAAGCGGGTAGGGCGGTTTGAAGCTTCCCACGAGGGGACGCTTTTTCTCGATGAGATTGGAGAGATCGATGCGACGACTCAGATCAAACTCCTCCGTTTCCTTGAAACAAAAACCTTCGAACGGGTTGGCAGTATTAAGCCCATGTCAGTGGACGTGCGATTGGTCTTCGCGACCAATCAGAACCTCAAGGAGTTGGTCGAGAAAGGAACGTTTCGCGAGGATCTCTATTATAGATTGAACGTGATTTCCATATTTCTACCACCCTTACGGGAAAGGAAGGAAGATATCGCTTTGCTGCTGAATCACTTCCTTACCTTTTACGCCAAAGACAACGGAGTGCCTGTACCTCAGTTGGATTCGGGAGCCATCCGGGTATTGGGTGAATACCGTTGGCCGGGTAACATCCGGGAGTTGAGAAACTTCGCGGAGAATACTGTGGTGCTTCATCGTGGTGCGATGATTACCGAGTACGACCTTGATAATCGTTTCAGGGAGGGCGCACCCGTAAGTGTGCACTCCGAGGGTGTCCAATCCAATCTCTCAGTTGAGGAGAATGAAAAACACCTGCTAAGGAAAGCGCTTATACAGGCCAAGGGGAATCGGACCAAGGCCGCTGAATTGATGGGAATCTCCCGCCGCACTTTGCACCGTAAACTATTACAGTGGCCTGAGCTCGACACCACTGGTAAATCCGTATCTTAAACTTCGAATGAGTGGCCAGGTATTTATTTTTAGGTTCCTTCCTTGGCTCCTTATCTTTTCGGTGGCAAACACCACACTTCTTGGAGAATCCATCCGGGTGGTTGGAAGTAACTTTGCGGGTGCAGCTCTGAAATTGAATGCAGAGAGTTCATCGATTGCCGGTTCTTACGATGTAGAATACCTGATGTCGGGAAGCGTGTTGGGGCTAATTAAATTAAAAGAGGATTTTGCAGACGTTGCCTTCGTTCTTCAAACTTCGGACAATCACCCTTCCCTGGAAGGGCTGACATCTATTCCGCTTGGATTTTGGGGTATCTACTTTGCAGTTGCTGATGGAAATCCTTCCAGCGAAGTACGCATGACCGATCTTTTCGAAATCCTTCGAAAAACCCGGGACGGTTTAAAGTCGGAATGGGGGCCGTTGCTTCCGGGAGAGCCCAAATGGACCAACCGCTTGATCTTTGTTACTTTCGATCTTAAAGAATCGGATCCGTCTTATTCGATCTTCCTGGATCGATTTTTTGATAAGGTTAACCCGGACAATTTTTCTTCGATGGGAGAAAAGATTGAAAATCCGTACCTTTCGGGGGTCTCCAATTTACTCGTTATGTCGCGCCTGCCAAAGACTGGGAGCGGACTGCGTGTGTTGTCCTTAATTCAGGAAGGGCAGAGTGTTGGTTTTCCTCCTTCTCCAGAAAGCATGTTCTTTGCCGACTATCCTCTTCATACCAGACTGCTGCTGGTTGTGCGTGATCCCAAGGATACGAAAGTCCGTGCTTTTGTGAGAGATTTCTTCGAGAAAAACAGACTGGAATTGCTACTCCAGGCCGGGCTGGTTTCCGCTCCTGAAAACGTGCAGAAACAGACCCTTTTAGAGTTTGACTTGGATTTTTAATTTTCTCTTACTCTGCTCCTTCAATTTGCGGGCGTAGCTCAGTTGGTAGAGCATAACCTTGCCAAGGTTGGGGTCGTGAGTTCGAATCTCATCGCCCGCTCCATTTTAATTGGAGTTCAGAGTAAATTGAATCCCTACAGTCTTCACCCAATAGTGGAGACCTTTTTTTGTACGAATAAGCAATTTTTTGCAGCTGTGAGAACCAAAGCTATCACTACTCTTGAATAACCTGCGGATTCTTCCTTTTCAAACAGTGGTTAATCTGTAGCTTTCTGGCTTTCGTATGGAATCCATCCTGCAAAATTTTATCACAGAGCGGTCGACATTGCTGTTGTTCGTATTCCTGGCGGTCATGATTGTGCTGCTAGCCAAAGGCGCCGATCTGCTAGTGGACAAAGCGGTGGAAATCTCTCATCTCGCCGGGATACCAAAGGCGTTGATCGGGGCAACCATTGTAAGTCTGGGCACGACATTGCCTGAAGCTTCTGTATCGGTAATGGCTGCCATTGAAGGAAATCCCGGCATGGCTATGGGGAATGCAGTCGGGTCGATTATTTGCGATACCGGTCTGATCCTAGGTCTGGGAGTGCTGGTTAAGCCGCTTCCCTTGGACCGGCGTATTGTAAATCGTCAAGGGTGGATTCAACTTGGATCTGGCGTTTTGCTTATTTTGATTTGCCTTCCGTTCTCGCACCTCGATCGCGTTTTCGATACTGGCGGCAAATTACCTCAGGTTGGTGGCTTTCTATTAATCATTCTATTGGGAGTCTATTTTTTCTGGAGTTACCGTGCAGCCATGCGCGCCGAAAACCGGGAATCCAACGGAGATACTGAAAGTTTGTGCTGGAAAGTCATTGTCAAGGATCTGTGTATCATGGCTGTGGCCGTCGCGGTTGTTGTCCTTTCTTCCAAGGTGCTCATCCTATGTGCCGAAGAAATAGCTCACCGGCTAAATGTTCCTGAGAGCGTAATCGCAGCTTCTTTAGTTGCTTTCGGTACATCGTTGCCCGAATTGGTGACAGTGATGAGTTCTATCCGCAAAGGGCAGGGAGAACTGGCAATAGGCAATATAATCGGGGCCGATATTCTGAATGTTCTTTTTGTCGCGGGAGCAGCGGCTGCCGTGACTCAATCCGGTTTATCCGTTCCAACTGATTTTTTCTCCACCCACTTTCCAGTTATGCTTCTGCTTCTTATCGTTTTCCGGGTTGGAATTTTGACTTGCAAAACGCACCTTAACCGATTGTTTGGCGGACTGCTATTAGGAATCTATCTAGCCTTTCTTTGTGCCAATTTTCTGTTTTAGTCCTTTGCGCTTCATGTACAGAAAAACGCAGCCTGGGGTGTGGCTGCGCTTTCGGGATTTAGGTCACAGGGTTGACCAGCAAATCAACGTAACTTTCTGCGACGAAAGTAGATCAATCCGCTAAGGAAAAAGGCTCCAATGACTCCGTAAGTGGATGGCTCGGGAACTTGTGCCGTGAATTTTAGACCGGTGATCGCACCGGATCCACCGAATTCTATTTCAGCTCTCCTTACTTCGAACGTTTCGAAATGAACTTCCTGGTACGAATTGTTACCCAATTCTGCGATCAAGTAGCCTGTACCAATCTGAACATCCAAGTCATCGAAGAATCGAATAAATGAATTAGGACGATCACCCCCGAGGTCATCGATATCGAGGATTCCGATGTCATTAAAGGTAACTGCGGTATCAAAAATGATATTCATTATACCACCTCTGGAATCGTCGTCAGGAGTGGTATTGTTGTTTTGTTCCTGGATAATGAGCACATTATCTGCTCCTTGGGTGTTTCCAAAGATGTAATTGTTGTTGGCCCAATCCGACGCGGTATTTCCTGAACCTACCGTGCCGTCTCCCGGTGTTTCAAGATCGTCATCGATGCCGTTCTGATTTGCGCCGGAGTCGAAGGCCCAAAGTTTGAGTCCCGGCCTGCTGGTTGAGCTTTGGACGTATTCAAAATTTACGCCCCAGGCAGAGTATTGATTCGTGACTTCATCGCCGGCCGATATGTTGCCGGCGGGGCTTGAATCGAAATCGATAATATACATCTGACCGAAGGCAGACGTGCTGCTAAGTAGGATTATCCCGAATATATATTTTATAATTTTCATAATGTGACCTGTTGTGTTTTTTCTTTTTAACAAGATAACATTATAAAAAGCGTAAAACTATAGGGGAAACACTTAACTGCACCTAGTGAAAACTCTTAGGTTAACCTAGTGCAGTTTTGGTACTTCCTAAGGGGTAATTCTTATTTCGGGCTTGGATAACATTGATCCCAGCCGAGATGCTTCCTCTCTCTAACTACAGGTAATTGGCGATTAAGCGTAGAGTTCTGTAGGATAATCGGGCTTTTGGTCCTGGTTTGTTGATTCCAGGGTTTCCGTTGAATAACGGAAGATTTTGCCTTCGAAGTTTCTCAGGACAATCTCGTTGTCGTTGATGCATTCCACGTAATCGGGGTTGATTGGGATCTTCCCACCCCCTTGTGGAGCATCGATAACGTATTGCGGTATTGCATAGCCCGTCGTGTGCCCTCGCAGACCCTGGATTATCTCGATTCCTTTTTTGATATCCACCTTGAAGTGGCTGCTACCAGTGATGGTATCCAATTGATAAAGATAATAGGGTCGAACGCGCATCTGCAGTAGTCTGTGGACGAGTTCCTTCATGGTTGGAACATCATCATTCACACCTTTAAGTAAAACCGATTGATTTCCCAAGGGAATTCCGGCACGGGCTAGACGCCCGGTCGCTTCTTTTAACTCCTCGGTGCACTCAGTCGGATGATTGACGTGAATACTCATCCACAATGGTTCGTGCTTGAGGAAGATATCGCACAATTCGGGGGTAATTCGTTGGGGTAGAAATACTGGAATACGAGTTCCGATTCTGACAAATTCAATATGCTCGATGGCGTGAAGCCGGCCTAGCAGGTAATCAATCTTTTTGTCGGACAAGATTAAGGGATCTCCACCGCTAATCAACACGTCACGAATTTGAGGTGTCT
>JAPUIL010000615.1 GCA_027297085.1 Verrucomicrobiota bacterium
GGGGGTCAAACCTTCAATCCCGCATTGGCATGCACGATTGCAAGGAATGACCCCGACGCCGGTCTTGCTTCGATATTTGACAAAAAACCGCTTAAGTGAGTGCCATTCGGGTCAAACCTTCAATCCCGCATTGGCATGCACGATTGCAAGGAATGCCCCCGACGCCGGCCCTGCTTCGATAATTTATCGATAAATTGCTTAACTTAGGACCATTCAGGTCATTGCCTCTATCCAAAAAGAGTTTGGCCGTGAGATCGTCAACAAGCAGCCATGGAAGGTGCTTCCAAAAAACAAGAAGCTGACGCAACGCGAGCTTATTAACCTTTTCCGCTATCACTACTGGCAAACTTGGGAAAAGGAATATTCCCGGAATGATGCGCGCTTTTCCACATGGCCGAAACAACGTGAATTGCATTTGAAACTTCTGGCCAACTTTAAAAGCCTATTGGTGCGGTATGGATTCCATGGCTACGGAAACCCGAAGGACGACAACGGTATGGCTGTATTCGCCGAGGACCGATTGGTGCTACAGGAAGTAGTAGCCGAGATACCATCTCCCTTCTATTCGACTTCAGTAAGAGATGATTTTGCGCAGTTTGAAAATCTTGAAGAGGTAAAAGAATTCTTCAGAAACCAAGGTTCTCCGCGGGCGAAGAAATTAGTTAAACAAGTCAGTGCAGCAGTGGCTAAATAACTGAACGATCGAACTTCAAATACTTATTTTTTCAAGTTCAGAGGCTGAGGTGATTAAAGGTATGTAATGATATTGGCATTGAGGGCCGACGTCTCAGTGAGAATTCTCATCCCTGCGATTTTCAGGGACGAACTGGATCAACCAGTCGTCCTGTTTCGATGGCTTTATAACTTTTAGTAGAATGCGCGTAATCTCCGAGCCCCAAACGGCCACAAGTCCGCCATCAGAGATCGGGATTGCCTCGAGTATGGGCTTTAGCTTTTGACTGTCAAAACGCACTTCGATTGCTGACGTCATCCCGTCCCCAGAAAGCAAAAGAACCCCGTCAGCGACTTTGCGAACGTCACAAGTGGTCATCAGGCTGAGCGTAATCTCCGAAACATCCCGATTGAGGACATAGTGTTCTGAAAGCGTAACATCCTGACCACGGTTGAGTGTCAAAATTCTTTTCCACGATACGACACCGGCTTCGAGAGGATAGGCGTCTGACAGATCCATCGTGAGCCGGGCGAAGGTATCTTCAGTGCGATAAATGACGTCGGACGCGGCGTGTGTACGTCCCTCCTTCTGCATGATTCCATTGATCGTTGGTAGATTGTGATAGGCCGACTGCATTGTCCAGATGCTGTAGCGGTCAGGGCTGGAATTCGTAGCGGTGTAAGCTATGGGGCCCACATCGATCAGCACAGGTTTACCATCAGCGAAAATGACAAAGTTCCCGGTATCGTTGTGATTGTGGCCTTCACCATTGCTCCCCGCCTTTGCTCCCAGAAATAGCCCTTTTGTTGTGCCCGCAACATCCCGGGCAGCCATAACCTGCATGCTCGATACCCAAGCGTCCCTGAGCAATGGCGGATTATCACTTTCGCCCGAATTGACATCGAGCGGTGTAAGGAACAAAGCGGTGAGATCTCTCTGCAGGGAGTGGTCGCCCCAGGAACGTTCGTAAGCGAGCAGCGAACGCCCCAAAGCTACGAGATTGGGATCATCGATCCGCCGTCCATAACGAATTATCAACTCCGCCGGCATTTCAATTCTTCCAGGAGAATCGGAGAAGTTCATAAAGTAGTTCTCCGCAATGTGTACTTGATAGATATACTGCGCCATCTTTTGGACCAGCGCTTCATCGAATAAATCAAATTTACCACCGGACGCTGAGTTCAGAAGTTCTAGTGCCTCGAATAGTGAACCAGCCGTCTTTCTCCAATAGCTGGGCCCTTCATGACAGGCTCCGTCTGGTTGGTATTGGCTGAAGAAATAATCCAGAGATCCGAATAACTTTTCCAGGGCGGCGAGCCGACGATCGTCGTCTTGTTCCAGGAGCAAGACACCGGTCAGCCAATTGGATGTAATCCAAGTGGTCCAGTTTCCCCGGCCTTCCATCCAGAGGAAATCTCTTTCCAGGCAAGGCGTCAGCATACGGCGATCCGCTTCAAAAGCGATTCGCTTTCGAATCATCGGCGAAACAGCATCCAGCTCCGGTCCCAGCAAGTAGTCGGTCCAGGCAAAAAGAGCAACGAATTCGCCCGAGCGAAGGTCGACACCCGGATTGCTGGTGTCGGGAAGCGTAGTGCGAATCTCGGCGAGGCGACGCAGGCCATTCAACTTTACCTGGTCTTCAAACGGCGCCTGCAGAAAGGTTGTGGCAGAGTTTCCCCAGTAGCTTTGTTCGCACATCGCCCAAATGCCATTGATGATGTCATCAAGAAACCGGCCCCTGCCTTCAGCACACTCGGCAAGCACCAGACGTCGTAGACGATCCCGCCGGTTTTCATTGACCTGGTCATAGGGTCTTTTGTTGCCGGTCCGGAAAAACTCGAGAAACAGTGTCGCTGGCAGTTGCGGCCACTCTTCTCCAAGAAACGGTTCGGCGTCCGAGATCAACTCATCCCGCACATCGTGGGCGAGAGTCTCCCAGGCCTTACGTTCAGCCGCACGAGGGAACGGATGCCAGGCACCCAATGATTCCAACAGACCCGGCAGTTCGTCCAAATAGTGGGATCTTAGTGAAGGCACCTGCACGGATCTCGAGGCCTGAGCCGTGAGCACGACCGGCAGCACGCTGACAACGAGGACAGATTGCAGGACAAACACTAGACAACCATGGGCAAGAGCACTGGGTGTTTGGTATTTCATAATGATTAACCGGCGTGAGGAAGAATTTTGCCACAGAACGCACGAATACTAAATACAGAAAAAGCTATTTCTTCAAATTCAGAGGCTGGGGCGATTGCAGATAGGCAAACAGGTCGATGATAGATTTTTCATCGAGGCCAGTCATTAAACCGCTTGGCATGAGTGACATACCTGCGTCTTCCATGCTTTGAATGTTTGACTGCTCAATCACTACAGGCTGACCGCCAACCGGGCGAAGTACAAGCACATGCTCGTCCTTATCAGCAATAAACCCGGCCAGAGTTTGGCCGTCTTTAGTTCGGACAATAGTGTTTTCGAAGCCTTCACGGATTTCGGCACTCGGGTTGGTGATGGCCAGTAGAAGGCTTTCACGATCGTGGCGTTGGTAGCCCGTTAATTCCGGCCCAATATCACCACCTTCATTGTGCAGGCTGTGACAGGCGGCACAACGAGCCATAAAATGCTGCCTGCCTTCGAAGCGATCGCCTCCGGATTTGGAACTTTCTAGCACTACTCGGATGCGGTCCATTTCTGCATTGCCGCTGTCGGACAAAAAAGGATTTTCTTTCCAGATTTTCTTAATCAAGGCATCAACTTTCTTATCGTTTAGGCGACGCATGCTTTCGACCGCATCGGTTGGAATCAGATCCACGGAAAGCGATCCACTCACTACCGATTGCAACCATCGAGCTGCCCAAGCCGCACGACTGACCAATAATGTTTGAGCAGCAGTCCGTACTTGGGGATCGAACTTCGGGTACATAAGCGAAACACGCGCCCCAACTGTTGGGTCATTGTAAGAACGAAGTGCGGATAGGGTCACTTCCTGAGTTTGGTGATCTTCACTATTCAGTTGTGATAAAAGAGTGTCCAGCAGACCGGGTTGTGGCACCTCCCCCAACGCTTCAATGATCCTTCGACGTTTTTCTTCCTTAGTTGAACTATTTTTTAAGGCGGCCTCCGCTTTCTCAACAGCTGCCGTAATTCCCTGCCGAACCTGCATAGCAAGAGAACCTCCTCCTGCTTCTGTAAGAGCATCCAAAAGTTCGGTTGGTAAGCCGGTCATTGAACGGCCTCTATAGGCATCTTCAAATCCTTTTAATAAAGTAGCTTTGCTGTCCTTGTCAGGTGCCAGATTTAATAATCGGGCACAGGCTCTCAGGTAATCTCGACTTCCTTCCGATGCCAAACGGCGTATGACAAATTCGAGCAATGGTTTCTGTACCATAGCGCGGTCGAACAATCGATGATTCTGAAACAAACCGACAACCTGGTTAGCGTCTTGTGAACAGAAGGCTTCCAGAGCCCACCAAACCAGCAGGGGCATATAGGTATCCTCGGCATCTTCATCCTGCATCATTAGCTCATGAACGATTGCCAAACCTCCGAGTGATTGCAGGCGCTTGGCAGTGGAAGCCAACTGCTGACGCACTTCCACGTTGGGATCACCGGCCGCAAGGTCCCGCATCATGCTCAATTCCCAGCCAGTAGCATTCCTTTCATCGCCAATTAAGCGGACAGCCCATTTTCTCACAAAAGGATTCTCGTGATTCAATGCCGTCCTCCGTACCTCTTTATCAAATCCTCCTAACAAGTTGATCACCCAAAGCGCTTCCAATGCCGTCTGACCTTTTTCATCCAGTAGCCAGGACCTCAAATGCGGAAGTACGGATCTATCCTGCCGTTGATTGAGGAGCCGGCGGGCGGTTTCCCGATACCAGCGTCGTTTGTCTCTAAGCAACTCTACCAGTTCTCTACTATTCAATTTCCCCAGATCCAACTGTACGGCTTTATAAGTACCTGCATTTCGGATACGGTAGATTCGGCCATCCGTCACACTAATCTTACCTTCGTGGTTACCATAATGATTAATCTGTTTGTCATACCAATCCGCCACATACACCGCACCATCCGGTCCGGTTTCTGTGTACACGGGTCGAAACCATCGATCTGCCGAGTCAATCATGGTATCTATCGGCTCGGAGTGAAAGGAAGGCCCACGTTCTACTCTCCGCGAAGCCAGCACCTGACCGGCCAAAGGATTGGCAGTGAGAATGGAGTGTTCATAACGCGACGGCAAAACACCCTCCTCATAAATCATTAGATTGGTGGTTACGCGCTGCGAAGTTGGTTCCTGGACACCCATAAAATATCCGTAGGCGTAAGGATTGGAAAGCTCGCCATGTTTGGTAAAGGTCTTCCGGTTGTAAGATCCTTGCATGTAGTGGTAGCCAAGTTTGCCACCTTCATTTGCTCCCGCGAACAAACGTCCTTGGGCATCAAACTGACAGCTCCAGATATTCCCGCCGCCTTCGGCAAACCTTTCGTAAATATGTTTCTTTGGATGAAAACGCCACATTAGCTGGCCCACACTTTTTATGGGAGGATCGTTTCTGCCTGTAACCGTGATGGAAGCGGTCACTGTCGAACCTTGCGCGCCGTAGAGCCAGCCATCCGGTCCCCAGTTGAGACTGTTGGCAATAGAATGGGAATCCTGAATTCCGAATCCGGTCAGGTGTACCTCCGGAGGTCCATCCACCACATCATCGTGGTCCGCGTCGTTGTAAAACAACAAGTAAGGCGGCTGCAGGACCCAAACCCCGTTGCCATCCCAGGCTACGCCGGTAGCGAGGTTCAATCCTTCCAGAAAAGGGGTAATTTTATCGAAGTCTCCATCCCCATTAGTATCTTCGTGAATGGTGATCACGTCGGCGCCAGCAACAAAGTTGGGATCTCCCGGAGGAGGTGGAACCTGATTGTAGGTATTTCGCCAATACTGGTCGCGAGTCACGATCTCCAGTCCGGCGGGGTGTGGATACTGCCGGTATTGCACCACCCACATACGACCGCGTTCATCGAAGCGGAGAAAAGAAGGTTGTATAAGGTCCGGTTCGGAGGCGATCAAGTCGATCTCCAACCCTTCGGCAGGCACCAGGAAATCGTGAGATTTTTCAGCGGTTAACCCTGTTCCTCCGGCTATTTTCAGCCTTTTCCCAGAACTTATGGTGCCTCCGCCGGCAACGGCACTTCCATCGAGCCCCCATTGAACCGCCGCTTTCAACAAAGACTGCATTTGCGGCAAAGCCATTTCTTCTATGCTCCCCAAGGACGTGTAGAATACGCGTTTACCGTCCTTTTCATTGGTCCAGGCAACAGGATAGACCGGTTCACCTTCAGCATATCGGGCACTCAAAAGAATTTCCAAAGCAGGATCCAGATCGATGTATTTATACAGTTTGTCACCGATCAAGAATGATTTTTTTGACCCCTGTGCTCGCACAATAGGATGTTCATTAGCGGATGCTACAAACCAACACACTACATTCAAAGGTGGCTGCCCCTCCTTTGAGTTATCATGGCCCTGATAACTGGCGCCCAATACATCCACATCAAATGTATTCCAGGCCGCATGCCCATCCGGTGCCTTATAACCGGTACCCTTTGGCCGCTCGCCAAACGCATGACTGGAAGTGCGAACCATCACCACCGGTTTACCGGATAATATCCATTCGCGAATCCGCATGAGATCTTCGGTTTCAGGATATCGTCTCCTTAGACTGAGAATGAGGATATCAGACGAATCCAACGCCTCGATGCCCCTGAAAGTATGGGTTAGCAGCGATTCCCGGTCGTTACCTTCAGCGAAAATAAAGGTACTTTCTATGCCAAGGGGCTCCAGCTGCTTGCGGGCAAATTCTGGCAAAGTTTCCGGTGTGCCATACTCGTGTTCTCCTAAAATAAAGAGTGCTTTTTTGCCGGCATAACGGTTCGGGTCCTGGTCTTGGCCAGATAGCGAGTTCAGACACAAAAGAGAGGTTACCGAAATAACCAATAAAGTCAGGGTCTTGGGGAGTTGCATATTTGAGATTTTAAATGTTCCAAAAGGGGAAGCATCTCAGATTGATCCTTTTACCTTAAGCGTCAACCGTGCAAAATGATCCGACCTTGGTGTAATTTTTATGCGGGGAGACGTGACAAGTATTCGAGGTCTTTTTCCACCTCATAACTATCGAAGAGGTAGGGCAAAAGCGTCCTCGCTCTGCCGCCATTAATTGCCAGAAATACACGGCGCAGCGGGACGCTGCTGCCCAACCCGGCACAGGCACCTTGTCCCACGAATTTGGAACTTCTACTGTGGGAGGTAGCTTGCTGCCGATGGCTAATTCAAATGAGGGGTTAGAATGCCCCGCATTTTTAATTACACCCAACCGGCCTATCCAATTTGCCCGTGACCAATAGCGACCCTAATTCGGAGGTTCTCAAATGCTATTGATTTTTGCCAGTACTGCGGTTCAGCGCCGCCGATAGGCCATCGCAATCGCGGCCGGCTGTTTCAGCTCTTCGTGATCAGGTTTCCGTTTGAAATCAAAATTCATTTGTAATTTTACGGATATACCAATGTTCGTACCGTCCGGCCCGAAGGAGACTGGCGTAGCGGCTCCAATCAGCCATTGGCCACTGGAATTGCCTGTGTAGCGGCGCGGCACTTGCCAGACGAAACCTGGACGCACGCTAAACACATCGCGGCCAGTATTTCCCCAAATGCTCGTGGTGGCATAAGACGTCTCCAGCGTGTAATGCATGGCATCTTTCTCGATGAGAAACCCACCTGAGATTCGTTGCGAGCTGTCTCTCAGGTCGTTTTTTTCAATACGTCCAATCACATCTGTTTGACCCACGATGTCAGTTGTGAGTCCCCAAAAAACACGGACGTTGGGACGGGATTCCAGGCGACGTGCAAAG
>JAPUIL010000616.1 GCA_027297085.1 Verrucomicrobiota bacterium
ATGGGCAGTAAATCGCCCGCCAATTGCTCGACCGTAAACTGATCGAAAGGCATATTTTGGTTGTATGCCTGAATTACCCAATCGCGCCAGGGCCATTGACTTCGCCTCATATCATTTTGGTAGCCACCTGAATCAGCGTACCTTGCTGCATCCAGCCAAACCAGAGCCATACGCTCTCCGTAGTGAGATGAAGTAAGCAAACGATCCACGACTCTCTCATAAGCGCTGGGAGAAAAATCACTCAAATAAGCATCCAATTCCTCAATAGTTGGCGGCAAGCCCGTCAGGTCCAAGGATACGCGCCTCAATAAGGTCTCTTTATTGGCTTCTGCAGACGGACGCATTCCTTCGCTTTCCAGCCTGGACAGGATAAAATGATCAATGCCGTTTTTCGGCCAAGACTTTTCCGAGACCCCTGGAAGCTTTATGCTCTTTGGCGGAATAAACGACCAGTGCTTTTCATATTCAGCCCCCTGCTCTATCCATTTTCGAAACAGCTCTTTTTCTACTTCCGTTAAATGACGCGGATGCTTTATCGGCGGCATCCGGTCCTCTTCATCTTCCTGGTTGATCATCCAGATCAAAAGACTCTCATCCGGATCTCCAGGAACGATTGCCGGAGAAGAATCTTCCCGCTCAGCATAGGCATCTTCCTGTCTATCCAATCGGAGGTCCGCTTCGCGCGCATCCACATCCAACCCATGGCACAGAAAACAGGCATCCGACAGGATGGGTCGGATATCGTAATTAAAGGAAACTCGATCCTCTTCGACCGCGGACAAAGCCAAACTACAAGACAGAGGACTAAGACAGACCAACAATCTGCAACAAATCTCGATTATGTTAGTAGTTTTCAATTTCAAGGATTCGTTCTGTTAAATCTGAACCGTATTAAAATCGATCAGCAAGCGGAATCGGAATCAGGAGCCAGTCATCGCGGACCTTTCAGCCAGATTTTCCATGGCCTCCGCCAAGCTACGACTCCCCTGCTCCATCCACCGTTTTCCTTTTTCGGCACTAGCCTTGGATGCGTCTCCCATAACGCCTGAATCCGAGAGATCTGAAGAAGCCCAGGAAAAGGTTGCCGGAGCATCTTCGGGACGCAACTGGCCGGGATCATCCAAAGAGACTGGAAATTCACACGTAGCTTCCGCCATGTCGACTGATTCCGGCCAAATTTCCAGCATCCAGGAAGTTTCCACCTCCCCGGCATGAAAACCATAAAGCTCTTCTTGTTCTGAAAACTCCATTTTAACATCCGCTCGAAGGAAACCAACTGACATTCCAAGCTCAGACTCAATCTCACTCAAGGTGTATTCCAGAACTGCGGTGTTTCCTCCATGCATGTTGAGAACTCTCATCACCCGGAACCCCCAGGTATGTAATTGCGTGGCGATGCTGAGCAATTGCCTCCGCAGCGTCTTTTTAGAAATGTAAATGGTTCCGGGAAACCCTGAATGCTCATTGCTTTTCCCAAACGTTGTCGGAGGTCCTACCAGAAGTTTTGTCTCCGGTTTGAGTAACGCAAGGGATCGTTCAAGCCATGCTTCGGCAAGCAGTGCATCCACAGCGACGGGCAAATGCCTACCATGTTGTTCAATTGCTCCAGTGCCGATGATTACCGGTACGTGCTGCTTATTCGGTAATGCCCGAATTTCAGCCAAGGTCATTGCCGGAAGGTAACGATTTCTATAGGCCGGGTAAATCATCCTTCGTCCCCTTGCTTTGTCGGAATTTCACCATCGTTCGGCAAAGGCTCTCTAACTGCCACCTCTTTCAAAAGCGCAACTAACCTTCCCGCAGATTTTTCCAAAATTGACTTCGCCCGATCACTAGCCTGATTAGCTCCCAATATCCGGCAGTCATCTCGCGTCGTACTTCGATCGGGCTTCAAATCCAAGCCTATCCCGGCAAGATTGATACTAAACATTTGCATTCCCAGTTCGATCCTAAGATCGCGACCAGCCACATTCAAAAAAGCCTCATTCCACGGACTCGAGTTATAGAAAACCACTTTTCGGAAACCACTTTCCTTGATGCTGATTACCATCTCTCTAAGCGTCTCATGAGCAGTATCCGGATCTGTCGCAAAAAAGGATGATTCAGTCGGTCCCAGTACAAAACGTAGCGGTGGCAACACGAGGTGCTTGATAACTCCATATAGTTGCTGACTCGCTTCCCTCAAAACCGACATGGACATTGTTTCCTCCACATTAAGAGGCAGATCCAATCCCCAATCAGCAAATCCAGTGATCGGCAAAACGATCACGACCTTTTGTTTTTCAGCCATGGCAGCAAACTCGAGCCACCGGAGTCCCGGCCAGAATGTACCCTCGTGAGCATTACATAATGCGGTCATTTATTTTGCCATACTGTTTGTGAATGAAATCCAGATCAATTCTCAAAAAAAACGATCTACCCTATCCAGCTCAGAATAAAGGTTCACCATTACCAAAATTTCGGAATATCCCCTATATACAGCGACTCTAGTGATTGGTTATACTTGTTGATTCTTGAATTTTCCAACAAGGTTTAAATATCGCGCTCGCATAAGCTCCCTCCCCCGGTACATTCTAATGAAAATGAAAAAAGTCTTTTCGATATTCATACTCATTCTCGCCGTGGCACCCTCATCGAAAGCGCAATTTATTACCATTTTCCAAGAACATATCCAAACTTTCTCAGATTTCATACCACTTGGAGAAGAATTGGAGATCCACGTAGACTTTAATGTTAACAATGGTTTTTCAACTGTGACCTTACCGCCAGAACTCACTTTTGCAGGTACTTTTACAGACTTTGACGGAACCATCGATACGGTTACTTTCGAAGGCCAAACAGCTACCATCAAGGTCGATGAGGGTAAAACCGGCGGATTCGTTTGGCTATTCGCTTTCGCAAAACCCATTGATGAACTTCCTGATGTTGCTCCGGAAGTAGAGATAGAAATCGCTGGCGAGACGACTCGGAGATTCTCCTTCAAGATGCTCTACCAGAAGTTAACGGTTACCTCCGATAAAGAAGGATCCGTTACTGAGGGCGACATTATCACCTACACTGTACGGGCCACGCCCTATCCACGTGAAGATCTGGAAACCAGCCGGCTTACCATAAACCCACCTGTTGGCACGGACATCGTTCCCGATTCAATTACCGGCGCGGGAGATGCTACTTTATCAGGCACCACCTTGAATTGGGACTAAAGCCCACCTACCGCTCTTGAAGTAAGCTACCAAGTGCAGGTCCGGGAGATATTTCAAATTCACCCATCAGTTAAGGAAATA
>JAPUIL010000617.1 GCA_027297085.1 Verrucomicrobiota bacterium
ATTGGGCAAGATCAGGGTCTTGAAAGCTTTGAGATGCTCAGCGTCCAGGAAACGATCATGAACCATCTCAAAGGGAACACGCGCTTCGATAAGGGCCTGATACCAACCATCAATGGGATCAGAGACGACTGCTTCGATATCCCGATCGCCACCATAGAACCACGAAGTCTGTTGCGAATATATGAGACCAACACGCGCCAGGGGTCGCTCATTACGCAAGTATGTTTCATTGCGATAACACCAATTGTAGATTTCCTCCACCGGTTTGAGCCAGCGAGGATCGTTTATCGAACCGGCGAACTTAGTAAACCAGGGCCGCATACCATTCGCGACCATATCCGCGACCCAGAGGCGAATTTCGTCAGGGTGCTGGACCGAATCCTTCCACCGGTAACGTTCCACATTACCAACGCTGAAAATTCCCACGATGGGTTTGTTACCCATTCCCGCGCGAAACTCCTTGGCATTCATTCCATTGGCCCAAGGAGCCATAAGACCACGGCGACCTTGACGATCGGCCATGAGAGTCGGCGCAAGCTCACCGATTTGTTTCATATCGAGACGGCTGGAAGCGCCTCCACCCATGTTTGGAATGACACAAGAATCGGGATTTATTTCGCGAATCGCCGCATCCCAGGTCCTCCAAAGTTCGAAGAGTCGCTGTTGCCACCACAGAAAATAGGCTCGCGCTACCGGATCCCGGCGATCCGTCGTATGCGGCAATTCATAACCCGACGCGGCGTTGAAGTTTGCCTGGCAATGTTCGCAGTAACACATGCCGGAACCGTTCCAACGATTGATGAATACACCATCAACCATGTAACGTCTCATAACTTCGCGTTTTACCTCGGTCATGAAGTCAAAATTATAGGGACCCAATGCACAAGTCACCCACATCTCGGGAGAGGCCCAATGGCGACGAGGTTGCCCGTCCTCGGTTACGGCGATCCAGTCGGGATGCGCCGCCTTGGCATCGTCATAGGTCGCATGAGGATCGGTGCGCACGATAACCACCATTCCCAGCTCACGGCATCCTTTGACGAGATCTCCCAGTACATCCTGATCGCCGAGCCACTCGCTTCGATGGTGCAGAGGAATCTCCGTAGGATAATAGGCCACACACCCTCCTCCGCTCAGACAAACCGCATCGGAATGCGTGCGTTTGAAGTAATCAAGCCAGAACTCAAGGTCGAACGAACCAGGGTCGTTTTCCACCAGCGTAAGTTGAGCCCAGCGCATGGGCCGATCCGCCCACGAAGGATTGGCTGCAGGTAGCCCGAAAGCTGGATTCGCGGCCTGAGCGAACACTGTTGGAAGCGAATACTTTCCAAAAGTAACCGTTGCTCCTGCGGCGAGAGATAAGAACGAACGACGACTAATCATAGGGTACCTGGGGTTAGATTTTGGCAGTAACTGCCCAGGATTCAAATAATAATAGCCGAATTCCAACCACGGCAATTCAGAACCTCGAAAATTTAAGTCCTCGCATAAAGATTGTACTTTCCGGATGATTTGAAAACCGTTTATCCGCTTGAATCTGGCTGAAGAAGTGGAGCATCCTAAGACACAATCATTATGGAGAACAACAGACCGTTAAACGTTGGAATGGTGGGCGGAAGCTCGGGATTTATCACCAATGCTCATCAAAGAGCTATCTTCATGGATGGGACTCGCCGCGTATCAGCAGCAGCCCTTTCCTCCAATCCTGAAAAGGCTATGAAAGCAGCCAGTGAATGGCCGTACCCGATCGAAGGGTACGAGAGCTATGACTCCATGCTCGAAGAGGAGTTGAAGAAACCGAATGGCGAGCGCATCGATTATGTTCTCATCCAGACGCCCAACCACGCTCATTTCGATCCAGCCAAGAAATTTATCAAAGCGGGTATCCCAGTTTTCTGCGAAAAACCACTAACACTCAATCTGGATGAATCGATAATCCTGAGCGATCTGGTTAAAGAGAAACGGATTCCTTTCTGTGTAGCTCACACTTATCTGGGACATTGGACGACCCGACTGGCACGCCACATCGTCCAGAGTGGCTTGCTTGGAGAAATACGTTGGGTCGATAGTTGTTACCTGCAAGCCTGGATGGCAATCCGATCCAGTAATCCTGAATTCAAGGAAACTACCTGGCGTCTTAATAAAAACATTTCAGGCATTTCCAATTGCGGTGGCGATATTGGTACGCATGCACTCATGCAGCTCCGTTATATAACTGGCTTGGACATTGATGAGGTCAGCGCGCATCTCGAAACTTTCTTCAAGTGGAACGAAAACGATGAGGACAACTTGGATGACCATTTCACGGCCTACTGTAAATTGAGCAATGGCGGTAAGGCACTGGTGCGTGCAACACAGATTGCCATCGGTCATAAGAATGACCTTCGCATTGAGGTGAATGGTGCAAAAGGATCCCTTCGTTGGGCACAGGAAGAATCGGAAAAACTCGTTGTCTCTCCTTTGGGAAAACCAGATCGCACCTATTACCGGGACCCGAATCTGGCGACCGATGACTTCCTGACAGATCTACCTGATGAGCTGCTCAAAGAAAATACCATCCCCTGGGGTCATAGCGAAGGTTTTCATGATGCTTTCGCACGTTTGCATCGGTGTTTCGAAACTGATGTCCGCGCGTATCAGTCAGGCACCTACAATGAAACGGACGGCTCAAAATACGCCACCGTCGACGACGGTCTTATAGGAATTCACTTTGTCGAGAAAGCGGTTGAAAGCAGCCGCAACGGTCACGCCTGGGTTAAACTTTGATCCTGTCCCAAAAGGCTTGAGCTGAATTCTGGCAATCGTTTAGATTATCGTCACTGTCTCACCGCAATTCTTCTCCTCCAGATCGTTCGATGAAAATTATTAAGCTCAGCCCGGCCCGCGTTATAATCCCGTTTCTCCTTCTACATGCGCAAATAACCTTGTTCGGCGAAGATCCCTATGATCCCAGTCGTTATGAAAAGGAAGTCCTCGTCCCAGCCAGTAACGACGCCTTGCAACTCGAAGTTTTGCCCAATGGCGATATTGTGTTTATCGAGTTCTGGGGAGCGGTAAAACGCTGGCACGCGAATACCGGCAACATAACTGTGCTCGGACGCATCCCCACCCATGCCAAAGGTGAAGTAGGCTTGCTCGGCATGGCAGTAGCGAAAGATTTCCTGAAGTCCGGCCATCTATATGTTCAATTCTGCCCAGCGGAGAATCCAGGTACCATGCGGATCAGTCGGTTCACGGCAAAAATTGATAGACAGATGGCCGATACCGAAGTTGAGCTCCTCAGTTGGCCTTACGACACCGAGCATGTTTTTCACATGGGCGGTGGATTGTGGATGGATGGTGAGGGAGACCTTTACATCGCCACCGGTGATAACTCTCACCATAGCCCTGGTCTTCCTGTGGACATGCGTCCAGGTTGGAAAAATTGGGACTCTTATAGATCCGCGGGTAACACTCGCGATCACCGAGGCAAGATACTTCGGATCCACCCCACAGCGGACGGCTCCTACTTAGTTCCAAAAGACAATCTTTTCCCGAATGGAATAGATGGCTTGGCTGAGATATATGCGATGGGTATTCGAAATCCATTTCGCATAACGGTCGATGATTCCACAGGAACGCTCTTCATCGGTGATGTAGGTCCAAACATTAAAGCGGAGTTAGGAATCGAAACCGCAGGTTACGATGAGATCAATGCCACTCAAGTAGCCTGCAATTTTGGCTGGCCCTCTTTTGTCGGACCCAATGAAGCACTGCCTGTTTTTGACTTCGATAAGAATGAGGTAATTGAGTTCTTCGATCCTCAGACACCCAGGAATTATTCACCAAACAATACGGGTGCGGAAAAATTGCCACCCGCACAACCGGCACTGATATGGTATCCCACGCTGCCATCCAATGATTTTCCCTCCCTGGGAAGTGGCGGTCGCTCTATCATGGCTGGACCGGTCTATCACTATGACGAATCGAATCCCTCTTCCACAAAACTACCAAAAGAACTCGATGGTCGCCTCTTTATTTACGAGTGGATGCGCAACTGGATAAAAACCGTTCATCTCGACTCCCAGACGCCGAAGATCGAACCGTTTCTACCAGAGGGAAACTTACGCCGCCCCATCGACATGAAAATCGGCCCGGACGATGCGCTTTACATGATCGAGTACGGGGATCAATGGTGGGAAAACCAAGACAGCCAAATCGTTCGCCTGGTTTACCGCCGTGGAAACCGAACTCCCGTTGCCAAACTTTCAGCGAGTGAAACAGCCGGAAAACATCCACTGAAATTAAGTTTCGACGCCTCAGAGTCTTATGATGCGGATGACGACTACATTCATTTCACCTGGAAGGTATCCGGAAAAAAAGAAGGAAGCGGCCCAAGCTTTGAATACATGTTTAGTAAACCAGGAAACTACGAGCTTAGCCTGACTGCTACTGACCCCAACGGAGCAAGCAATACACAGTTGCAGTTGATTCAGGTAGGAAACGCCCGCCCTCAACTTAGCTTCAAAGAGCCGGCCCATGGGTCATTTTTTGATTGGGGAAAAGAGATTCCCTACGTAGTCGACGTCGTCGACGAGGATAGTGAACCGGTCAACACGGCCCTGGTGGCTGTGCAGGGTCAATTCCT
>JAPUIL010000618.1 GCA_027297085.1 Verrucomicrobiota bacterium
TGACTGATGAAAAGACTCAACTGGTTATTCTGTTTTCTCTTTCTGCTTTCAGCTGTGCTTCAGTACAACGATCCTGACCCTGTCGTTTGGATGCTCCGGTGGGGTGCAGCTGGTATTGGTTGTTTGTTGTTTGGTCTTGGAAAACTGCCCAAGGCTCTTCCCATTGCTGTGGGTGTAATCGGTCTGATCTGGGCTACCGTTCTTCTCCCAAGAATTTTGGAAACCTCAGTAGATATCCGTTGGAAGGAAGTCTTCATGCAGGCCTCCATGAGTAATATTACCGTCGAGTGGATTCGCGAAATGGGGGGACTCTTGATTATCACTACTTGGATGGGTGTGTTGGTTCTTCTTGGGCGAAAGAAGTCGGCCTGATGGGGTCAAAATCCTCCTGCTAGTCTTCCGCTCTCTCCGCAAACCACTTATAAATAGCCGGGAGAACCAATAGCGTCAGCAAGGTTGAACTCAACAACCCACCGATCACCACGACTGCCAGTGGTCGTTGCACTTCGCTTCCAGTTCCAGTCGCTGCCAACAAGGGAAACAGGCCCAATGCCGTAGTGGCTGCTGTCATAATGACAGGTCTCAGTCTTTGGCATGCAGCTTGCACGGATGCTTCGCTTACGGAAATGCCACGCTTGACGAGCTGGTTGGTAAAAGTAACCAGGACGAGTCCGTTTTCCAGAGCGATACCAAACAGGGCAATAAATCCTACCGATGCCGGGACCGACAGGTTCTCACCGGTTATATAAAGTGCTACCACCCCTCCGACCAGGGCTAACGGAATATTGAGCACAATCAGGAAGGCGTTTTTTAAGGACTTGAAACTGCTGTAGAGCATGAGAAACACCAGTGCCAGAGTGATGGGAATCACTAAAGCCAGGCGTTTATTGGCTGCTTGTTGCAGTTCGAACTGACCGCCCCAACGCACGCGGTAGCCGGGGGGTAATTCAACAAGCTCTTGTATGCGTTCTTCCGCTTCAGCCACGAAACTTCCAATATCCCTCCCTCGCACATTGCATTGGATCGTGATGAACCGCTGATTGTGTTCACGGGTTATTTGTCTGGCACCTTCAATCTCCTCCATGGAGACCAACTGGCTTAAGGGGACTTTTACTCCTGTAGGTGATTCGACAAGAATCTGCCCAATGGTATCTGCATCGGCTCTGGCCGAGGGATCAAATCGAAGGTTGATATCAAAGCGGCGAACGCCTTCAAATATCTGGCCGGCTTTCTGACCCCCTACTGCGGTGCTTAGAATCTCCTGCACGTCGGCTACATTAATTCCGTATCGAGCAATGGCGTCGCGATCGATGGTGATGAGTAGTTGAGGAGTCCCCGAGCTCTGGTCCCTTTGCACATCCGATGCTCCTGAGATTTGGGTCAGGACTTGTTCGATCTCCTCCGCCTTGCTTTCGAGAATATCTAGATCATCGCCCACCAGTTTGGCGGCCAACTCCGCTTTGGTGCCGGTAAGTAGTTCGTCTACCGCTGCAGCAATTGGCTGGGTAAAGCTAAACTGTACGCCGGGGAAGTCCTCAAAGGCCTCGCCCATTTTGGCATAAAGCTCATCCAGCGAATCCGCCGAGACCCACTGATCTTTGGGTTTTAGAGAAACAAATATCTCCGCATTGTTCACCGGATCGGCGTGAGCCCCAATTTCGCCTCTGCCTACGCGGGTCACAACTTCTTCAATTTCGGGAAAAACTTCCAAAAGTTGTTTCTCGATAATCAGAACGGTATCCCGGGCCATTTCCAGAGAGATCGAAGGAGCCATCGTAGCGCGGATGAGTAGGTCTCCTTCATTGAGCCGTGGCACGAACTCCGATCCAAGTTTTGGGAAAATTAGCAAGCCTATGCCCAACAGAACTATCGCCAATGCTACTGCAGCGATCCGTACTTTCACGAAGAATTGGACCATCGGTTTATAGGGAGATAACAGCAAACGAATCATGAGGCTTTCCTTCGCATCACTTGACTTCAATTTTGGGGCACGCATGAGTAAGTGCGAGAAGACAGGCGCCGCCAGAAGTGCAAAAATCAGCGAACCAATCATAGCCAGCGAAACGGCGATGGCCAGGGGTCGAAATGTGATTCCTTCTACTCCCTGCAGTGTGAAGAGCGGCAGAAAGACGATTACAATAATTGAGATGGCAAAGAGGATCGGTCGTCCAACTTCCGCGCTGGCTTTCGCCACGACGGTTCTGCGATCTTGTTCGTCACTTGATTCGCGTAACATCCGGTCCACATTCTCCACGATCACAATCGTTCCATCTACCATCATGCCGATTGCGATAGCCAGACCTCCCAGTGACATAAGATTGGCTGAGATCCCGAATTGTTTCATCAGGATAAACGCGAAAAAAACAGAGAAGGGCAGGGAAAGTGCCACCACGATGCTGGCCCGGATGCCTCCCATAAATATCAAGAGTACAAGAAGCACGAGGCCGATCCCTTGTATCAATGCCTTGGTCACTGTGGAAACAACCGCATCTACCAGGGTAGCTTGATCATAATAAGGGTTAATGATGACTCCCTCGGGCAACACTCGCTGAATATCTTCCAATTCGGCCTTAACGGCAGCTATTACTTCATTCGTATTTGCACCGATAAGTTTTAGGACCATGCCGACCACAGCTTCTCCTTCACCATTCATGGTGACCAGTCCTCGCCGGATTTCGCCGCCGATGACGACGTTGGCTACATCGCGCAAGTATACCGGGGCCCCATCCACTGTTTTGACCACGATGTTTTGTAAATCCTCGATTTGCGTAGCGAGTCCGACTGAGCGGACGATATATTCCTCATCGTTTTTAACGATGAACTGAGCACCGGCGTTGCTGTTGTTGGACTGGATGGTTTCCCTTATTTGATGGAGCGACAGATTAAAACGCAGCAGATCTTGTGGACGAATACGGACCTGGAATTGTTTAACTTCACCTCCGATGGAAAGCACTTCCGTGACACCAGAAACAGTCTGCAGGTTGAACTTCACGATCCAGTCCTGGATCTCCCGCATCTCCACTAGAGATCGAGAACCAGTAGTATCTTCCAACACATAGAACAGAATTTGCCCCAGGCCGGTGGTGATAGGTCCCATGACGGGCTCACCGAAGCCTTCCGGGATCTCCTCACGGGCGAGCTGTAGTCGTTCGTTCACCAACTGCCTGGCAAAGTACACATCGGTGCCTTCCTTAAAGTAAACATTCACCACACTTAGTCCAAAATTGGAAGTCGACCGGATATAATCCAAGTCGGGTAGCCCATTCATGGCTGCTTCCACCGGGTAGGTAACGTATTTTTCTACTTCCTCGGGTGCCAGCCCCTCGGTTTCCACAAACACTTGTACCAGAGAAGGGGATACATCAGGAAAAGCATCCACCGGAAGCTTGGTATAGCTGTAATACCCCGCGGCCATAATGAATAGCACGAAGACTACAATCAGCAGGCGGGTATCCAGGACCCAATCTATAAATTTATTCATGAGTGTCAGAAAGAAGTGGTTGATCCGCGTTTATCACGGAGTCGAGGTGTCCAGCTCGACATATCAGCCCGCCGTGTCGCGCCGTAGCCTTTGGCGAAGGCTGAAGCATGTGTGCAAACCGTAAGTCCATTTGCGTTCGAATATTTCCAATCACATTAGGATATAAATTCATTTCTATATCTCCTGTTTGCTCACATGCGGTTAGAGTTGCAGATCAATGAGAATGGCCGGCGTGCGGATCTACGGTAGACTTGATGGTCTCGGCTTTCATCAGAAAGGAACGTTCGCTTACGTAGGACTCGCCACTTTCGATTCCTGATAGCACCTCTACATACTCTGTGTCCTGCCTACCAAGGATGACCTTTCGCAGTTCGAACTTTAAATCGTGCCCTACAAACACTACGGTCTCTCCATCCAATTTTTGTATCGAAGACCGTTTCACCGCCACTTTGGCTGGCGTTGTATCTAATTCGACTCTGGCTGAAATGAACATGCCTGGCTTCCACATACCATCGGCATTGTCGAGAATGACTCTTGCAAGTCCTGTTCGGGTTTCCTCATTAACTACAGGTCCAAGGTATGCAATAATACCTCGCGCGGGCGGATGATTATTTCCCGCTTCAACGACTACTGCCTGCCCCTTTTTAACTAAGGGCAGGTCTTTTTGGTAAATATCAATATCGGACCACACCGTACCCATGTTCGCGATGATGAACAGGTAGTGACCTGCTTCGACGGATTCACCCAAAGTGATATGGTACTCCACAATGGTTCCGGTGATGGGTGCTTTGAGTTCAAAATTCACCAAAGTGTCGGTGCTTTGAAGAACTGCCAGAGATTGTCCTGCTTTTACGGAGTCTCCCAATCTGGCGGAGATGGATTGAACTACGCTGATGTAGCGGGGGCTGACGTGAGCAACCAGGTCACGGTCGAGTTTTATCTCGCCGGGCAGAATCAGTTCGATAGCAAGGTTGCGATTACCGGCTTGTTCAATCTTTACGCCGAATGCATCCAGTAGTTCCTGACTGAACTCCAGCCGTGTTTCTTTTGCACGGTTAGCCTCATCGTCAAGTTGATTCGTCTGAGCCAATACATTCGAAGCAAAGGTGCTTATTGCTATGAGTCCGATCGCTGTTGTTATTTGTTTATGTGAAATTGAATGTTTCATGGTAATTATTAATGTAGGAGAAAAATAGATACAGCGGTCGTTATAGAGACACAGACTGAGTTAAATTCTCGATTTGGGTTTTCGCTTTCAAGTATTGGCTGATGGCATCAAACTGCTGTTGCCTGATTTCAAACAAAGCTTCTCTGCTTCCCAAAACAGCCTGGAGCGAAAATTGTCCTCGTTGGTAGCCGGTCTGAGTCTCGTCTAAGGTTGTTTGTGCTGCTGGTAACAGACGGTCGTTTAGAGATTTCACTGCCAAAGATGCCTGGCGAAGAGATTGATACGCATCTGATAGCTCCAAAGTCATTTGTCTGCGAACCTCCGCTTTTTCTACTTCCACCATGCGTAT
>JAPUIL010000619.1 GCA_027297085.1 Verrucomicrobiota bacterium
AGGAGAAGGTTGAAAACACCCTTGGCTGAATTAAGAGCGGTGCTTCGTAGTCTGTATCCTCCAAATGAGACGACGTTGATTATCGTGACTTCTAATGATCACACCCTTCGAGACAGCTGCGATCTGGAACTATTTAGCCGATGGTCAGGTGAAAGGGCTTCACCTTTTGTTTACCATCTCGGAGTGACTCTTGCGGAGTTCAAGCAATAGTCATTGAATATGGGTACAAACCCCTAGCTAGCCACGTATCGCCCTCCCCTTCTTATTTCAAGCTATTCTGCCATCCCTCAGTTTTTGACTGATCGAAGTGGTATCTTCGCAGACTGACTCGCCTCTGATGGAATAGAACTTGACACCAAACTGAACAGACGTTGTCGCAAAACCTCTTCTTGCATTGAGGTACAGTCTTTCAGGAAAGCTTCAAGTTCTTGCGAAAAGCGTTCACAATCGATGTCAATCGGATCAAGCGAAACGATCTTCGGAAAGACGGTAGGGGTAGCTTCTTCGTACGGATAAAAGAGTTCCTCCTGCAGTTTTTCCCCCGGTCGCAAACCTGTGTAATGGATCTCGATAGCCTTATCAGACAGGCCGGAAAGGTTAATCATGTCTTGAGCAAGATCGAGAATCCTAACCGGTTTTCCCATGTCGAGCACATAGATTTCGCCTTTGGATCCCAAAGTGGCTGCCCTAATTACTAGCTGCACCGCTTCTGGAATAGTCATGAAAAATCGCGTGGCATTCCGATCAGTGATGATCAAGGGGCCACCCTGCTGAATTTGCGTTCGGAAAACTTCCACCACACTTCCGTTACTACCCAAAACATTGCCAAAACGAACACAGGAAAACAGAGTCTTCTTGTTGGCTGAAGTTTGAATGATCAGCTCCACCACGCGTTTGCATGCCCCCATTATACTTTTGGGGTTAACCGCTTTATCTGTAGACAGCATGACGAAGCGCTCACAATGCACTTCTTCGGCCAGGTTCAAAAGGGTTACCGTCCCTTGAATATTGGTAGTCACCGCCTCAAGACTATTTTCTTCCATGAGAGGAACTTGTTTGTTAGCAGCCGCATGGAAAATGACCTGTGGCCGGCAAAAATGCAACAGTGACGAAAGACGTTTGTCGTCTCGAATGTCGCAAAGTAGGGCCCTCCGTGCAATATGTGGTTGGGAATACTCTAGCTTGCGGTCAATCTCATACAAACTATTTTCATGTTTGTCGAGTAAAATTAACTCCGATGGAACGAAAGCACCCAGCTGACGGCAGATTTCGCTGCCAATGGAGCCGCCGGCACCAGTAACTAAGATTCGTTTGCCGTGAAAGTATTTCTTTATATTCGCAGAAAAACCTTTAAAGTCAGTTACTTCGCGGCCCAGTAAATCGTCGATGTTGACGTCTCTAAGCTTTTTGATACTCACCTTGTCATCCAGAATTTCGAACAAACCCGGGACAATCTTCACGGGGATCGGCATGGCTTCACAAGTCTCGACAATTCGACGAATATCTTTCGAACTAGCATTGGCTATAGCAATAATCACCCTGTCCACACCGCGTGTTTGAACCAGCGCAGGAATATCGGCGGTCTTCCCAATGACATTGGTGCCATGAATCGTCGTGTTCAGCTTTTCGGGGTTGTCATCAACGAAGCCGACCACGTCCCAATTGAGATTTTTCTTTTTTCTCGCTTCCTTGGCGACCATGATTCCCACCTCTCCAGCTCCTACCAGCAAAACCCTGGAAGATTTGGCCTTGAGCGGAATTCTCCCTGGTCTTGTCTCGGACCTTTCGAACCAAAGACGACGTAGAAGGCGCACGCTTATAGCACCACCGAGTGCTAATAGAAAATCAATAAACGTGATGCCCAAAGATATACGCCAAATCTGATTGTCTGGAGTGAGGAGAAGCCTGCCGAGACTGAACAGTGCCGATGGTACCGTGGTTGCGACGCTTAAGGTTAATAGGTCATTCAGGCTGAAGTAGCTCCAGAGTTGTCGGTACACCCCCAATGCAAAATTGGTGAGGAGCCGCAGCCCGACCACCCCCACCAACAAATATTGTAACTGCCGAAAGTAGTCGTCCGGAGGTCTGCCGTCGAAGCGAACCCAATACGCCAGCACAAAGGCAAAGCTGTAAATTATTGCGTCCAGGCTTATTTTGGGAAGGTTCTTAGTCATAGTCTGGCAATAGAAGTACGGATTGTTTTTCAGGGTTTCGCCCATTGGCTCCCGTTCCAAGAAAAATCTCTCGTCTAGGCAAAGAGTTTTGAAAGACGCGAATCATAACGTGTCGACTAAACTGGGGACTTGAGGTCGGAGCTGCCGAGTGCGTTTACGTTCCTCCCAAACCACATAGCTCCACAGGGCTAAGCACAACACCGGTAAAAGGAGACCCACAAGGACAGCGCTACCAGGAACTTCCATGGTGAAAATGTGCGCCAGGCCAGCTCCAACTACGGCGAGGACAACATAAAGCAACGACAAAAAGTGATGACTGTGGCCAACGATCAGTAACCGTTGATACAGGTGCGAGCGATGAGCAACTAAGATATTCTCCCCATGATATAGGCGACGAAGCAGTGTAAAGGTGGTATCGAAGACAAAAGGCCACAAAATCAGCACACCAGACAGGGCCAGAGCAGGATTGTGGTGAGCAGCGATGACAGACAACACTGCAAAGGTGTAGCCTAAAAAGGCGCTTCCTACGTCACCCATGAAAATCCGAGCAGGATACCAGTTATGACCTAGGAACCCCAGGCTACTGGCCGCCACCAGCATGCCCAATCCGCCTACCAAAAATTGGTCGGTAACCCAACCCAGCAATACCCACGCGGATCCTGCCACCACTGCCTGACCTCCAGCAAGGCCATCAATGCCGTCCATGAAATTGTAGGCATTGGTTAGTCCTACAATCCATAGAAAGGTGATCGGTAGGCCCAGCCAACCCAAGTGGAGTTCGCCAACAATCGGAATGCTGACCGTTTGCCAGGAGCCGAAACCGAGGATGACCAGAATGGCGGCCAGTCCGTGGACGAAGAGGCGCAGATTCCGAGATAGTCCGTACAAGTCGTCTACTAAACTGACGCAAGCGATAAACCCCGCCCCGATTATGAACGTTGTGATTGCTGTCAAGGGCCAGGCCGGATCGTGGAGCCAAAAGACGACAATCCCGACTAATGTGATCGCAACTATGGCCAGCCCACCAGCACGGGGAATTGGGCGGTCGTGAGAACTGCGCTCATTAGGAACATCCAGCGCGTGATGTCCTTCAGCCCAGCGGCGTAAGGCAGCAACCCCCATATAAGACAACCCTATCACCGCCAGACTCAGGCTCACAATTTGAAACATCTCTATTTAACTTGCTTTTTTAGTCCCCTGTGGGCTGACAACCCCAGCGGCGCTTATTGTATACTTTCAGAAAATTGAGAATCAAGGATTAAAGCCTGTTCTGGGCGAAGTCTCGCTCTCAGCATCGACAGTAAATTTAAAAACATTGAACTAGGTCACATCTACGTCTCTCGCAAACTCCGATGCCAACCTTGGGTTAGGGCAAACTCCGATCGGAATTCCAACTCTTTCCGAATTTTGTCGCCTCCGACCGCTACGTCCTCCACCAGCTTATTTACCAGGGCACGGTTTACAGGCGGACGGACTCCCACCGAGCGGAAAACGTCTTCTATCGCACCAGCCAAAACACGAGCAGGTGCAGCAGGACAGTAGTACTTCGGTGGGCTCTTATCCAGGGCCCGGCAGATAGCACCTAAAACATCACGAAGCGTGTGGATGTGCCCATCGGTAACGTTGTAAATCTGGCCAGCAGCCTCAGGACGTTCGGCAGCCAGTAAGGCCGCCTTGGATACGTCCTCATTATAGATGAGCGTGCGCCGGTTGCATCCATCGCCGAGTGGGACAAACCACCCTCTGCGCAGAGCTGCAATCAAACGAGCGTAGTTTCCCTTGACGTGGGGTCCATACACCGCAGCCAAGCGCAGCACCACCGCCAATGGTCCCTTTTTCTTCCCCTGCCTGGCACTCAAAACAATCTCCTCAGCCTCGCACTTGGTTTGGGCATACAGAGACTGTGGGCGCAGAGGCGAACTCTCGTCTAACACCTCAGGAGGTTGACTGGGCCCATAAACAGAAATCGTACTGAAGAAGACGAGGCGACGCACGTCAGCTGCTTGAGCCGCGTCAGTCACGCACTGTGTGCCCTGCACATTGACACGCTCGTATTCTGCTTGCAGTGATGAGCTGGGGTCGCTAGCATGCACTTTGGCGGCCAAATGAAAAACTACATCGACACCGCTCACGGCTCTATTCACGGTGTGGCTATCTGTAATATCGGCGAGGAACTGGGCCACAGATTCGGGTAGGCTACCCGGCAAGGGAGGGCCCCGAAACAGCACACGCACCCGATAGCCTTTATTGAGTAAACGTCGAATCAGGGCAGGCCCAATGGTGCCCGTAGCACCTGTAACCAGAGCTAACTTATCTTGCGCAGCCATTGTGCCGCTTCGCCGACTATCCTAGTCTCTCAGCAGCGTCTCCACCGCATCAATGGACGCGTCCTTTGAAAAATGCGCGGCGGCATACTCGACACCCTTCTTCCCATAGCTATTGAGATTGCCCCGTTCATGATACATCTTCCTTACAAGATCCGCCGCTTTTTGGGGATCATCCGATACTGTCGTGTATCCGCATCCTGCCTCTCTGATTATCTGATGGCCATCACTCTCCTTATGTAAAAAGGCAACAACAGGGATACCACAAGCCATGAATCCCACGATCTTTCCCGGATATACTGGCGTTCTGTTTTTGCTATTTAAACAAGCCAATCCAACATCCATGTCCTTAACCAAGGCCGGGTAATCATCTCTGGAAACGAAGGGTTGGAACATCACATTGTAAAGCCCATAGTCCTCTACCAGTCTTTGCGCCCTTTGTTTTTCGCTTCCCTCTCCCACAATGAGAAAACAGATTTCTGAAATGTCTCTGACTTCTTTGGCTACTTTGATGAGAAAGTCGAGATCTTGTGACGGCCCCAATATTCCGGCCAACAAAAATATGAATTTTCCATCCAGGCCGTATTGTTTTAGGAAAATACCAGTGCGTTTTGCGTTTCTGTATGGCGCAAAATCGATCCAATTGTGGATGGTAGTAATCTTGCTCGCTGGAATATTCTTCCTCTGTATCAAGTATTCCGCACTCTTGTTCGAATGGGTGGTTATTCTATCGGCTGCAGAGTACGCCTTTCCTTCAAGATGCTCCAAAAACCGGATCAGAACAGGGTTTCTTAGGACTCCAAGATCGATGGCGTTCTGGGGAAAAATATCTTGAACGTTCACAATGAATCTTGCCTTGTACGATCTTTTGACGATTCTGCCCAGAATGGTTAATGGCAATGGAGGACTGTACATCATCACCACGTCAATATTCTCTGGGGCGAACTTTTTCAATTTCCTAAGAAAGACATACGGCAACAACAACTCCCCCATTCCTCTAATCAAATAGCTTGCCTTCTGATGGGGCAAAGTATTGACTCTGATGACTTTCACCCCTCGTTCGGTTGGCGCCTGGAGAATATCCTTTCGGTTTTTGTTTGCCAGAAGAATCGCCCTAGGATAGGACGTCATAACGGTGACTTGGTGCCCTCTTTGGGCCAAGCCTTCGGCCAATTCCTCAATCATATAGGAAATCGATCGGATCTCAGGGGGATATTGGTCCGTGATCAACAGAATGTTCATTGACGGGCGATGTGGAATGAAAGATATCAGGTTCGTCAGCGTTCCACGACGGCCCAAATGTCCCAGTAGTGAGCATCAAAACGCACGTCGTCATTCTGCGACTCTTCGATCGTAGCTGTCGAGAAGAAGACCAATTTGGTATCGGCTGTTAACGACTTGAAGCCGTTAGCAAAGCCGGGGGGTATGTAAAGAATGCTGGGTTTGGCAGCAGACAGCACAAAGCGATGTACCTCACTATTCCGGTTGGGCTCTCGCCAATCATCTATCTGGACAGCAGCAACAATCGCAGCCCCCTGCACGACCAACACATACTTTGCTTCATGCCGGTGTGCGTGCCATGCACGCACGAACCCTGCTTGGTGGTTACTCACGATATAGAAGCGTCTGATCCCATCAAAATTAAAGCCATTCACAGAAAGCAACTCACCGCGATCGTCAATCCTCACCTCCCCCTTAATTAATCTCGGTTCACTCATAGACCGTCCTCTCTAAAAGAACGCCGAATGTCCAGGTGGTAGTCAGTTGGCCTGTGCCGTCCAAAAGTTCCCTCCTGAAGACGGCTGACGAGATCTGCCGTAATCCGTTCCGAGGCGCGGCCATCCCCCAACGGATTTGGCCAGGTCTTGCCGTACAAGGACTCCAGCTTGGCATAAATCGTCTGTAGGGGATATGCCTCCGGTTGAGTTGGGTCAAATTTTACGCTTGAGCCAACATCATACACCTGAGGGCGCTCGGTGGATTTACGGACTTGCAACGAGGGTACCTGCAGGACACAGGTCTCTTCTACCACAGTCCCTGAATCGGTAATCACCCCGCGTGAATTGGTCATGAGGACTAGCATTTCCTCGTAACCGATGGGATCCACCATTATTACGTTAGCCGGCAAGTTCAACCCATACTCCTTCAATACCTTCTGCGTGCGGTAGCTCGCTGTAAAGTAGACCTTCCGATCTGTAGCGCCGATCAGCGTGAGAATATTCTTAAAAGACTCCAATAAATGGACATTCTCGCGCCGGTGACAGGTCATTAAGTAATACTGGCCCGGTTCTATCTGCCGCTCTTGAAAGAAGGCGTCACTGGCCAACTGGTCATAGTAGTCTTTCTTATCAAAATAGTACCTATTGAGAACATCGACGATCGGGTTGGTTGTCAAGATAATACTCTCAGGATTTAGTCCTTCTGCGATACCCTGTTGTTTATATTCCTCATAGTATGTGTAAATGACGTCGGAGAGGTGATCGATCGCCATTCGGTACTTTTCCTCCGGCATGCGCCAGTCGTAGGAGCGCATGCACCCTTCAATATGCACGATCGGAATATCCAACTGCGCAGCCGCCAGGCAGCCCATGACCGTATTGGTATCGCCCAGGAATACCACGGCCTCCGGCCTGAAGTCGTGTAGCACCGGGTACAAACCTGCAATGACGGCGGAACTCACCTCTGCGTCAGTTTCGCCGCCGGCATTCAATTCAATCTCCGGTGGCTGGACGCCCAACTCTCGAAAGAACACGTCCTTCAAGTTGTCGGAATAATGTTGGCCAGACCAGATGAACCGAACGTCGAACTCCGGATTGGAGCGGATTGAATTAAGCACCAGGCTGGCTCTGATCACATCGGGTCGTATCCCCAGAACAAAGGCTAGTCGTTTCTTTTTCATGAGTTCTATCGAAAACCGAAGGCAAACATCAGCGCCATTTGGATCCTACCCATTAGACCTACTCGAAATGTTGCAAGGCGCCGCAAATCTCAGCCGCCAGTTCCCGTATCGCCTGTTGCATCGGCAAGTCATGGCCATACAGTTTTCTGATTTCCACGTAACGGGTATCCAGAACGCGATTGACCGGTCCCCCGGGAGCCAGGACCGGCTTGATTGTGACCTGCTGTTCGAACTCCAACTTGAAGATCTGCAAAAGCTCCTCTTTGGTCACCACTTGATTGGGACAAAAGTGATGAACGGGCCCTTCACTTCGGATCGAGTCGAAGCGTTGCTCCAGGATCACGAGACGGCACAGCCGTGCGAACTGGAGCGTGGTGACTCCATTCCAAAGGTGATCGGTATATCCCGGGATCTCTGCTCCCGGCTCTTGCGAACGAAACCATTCCACCAGTCCTTCTCTTTTCCGGGGATGGGGTCCGATGATCGAGCAGCGCAGGTTCAAGACCCCTGGAGCAATCACCTCTCCACTGCTCTTGGTCTTTCCGTAAACGTCTGCGCAACTGGTGGGCGTGTCTTCCAGACAAACTCCGGCGCCATCGGAAAAGACCCCATCGGTTGAGATCTGGACCACCCGGGCTCCAATTTGATCCGCTAAATCCGCAAGAGCATGCGGAAATCGTGAATTAATACTCTCTGCTCGGCTCACCGACTCTGCATCCCGCTCGTCGATGTCTGGTCGGAGAACCCCAATACAGTTGATCAGATAGTCAAAGGGCCCGTTGTCTTCCACGATCCGCTGCAAGCCGCTCAGCCCATTCTCCACATTGAAGTAAAAGGGATCTGAGTCATGACCTCTGCAGGTTCCGTGCGTGACCAGTGCCTCGGAACGAGACAAGACTCTTTCCACCATGTGACCGAGCCCACCCGTCTTGCCTAGGACCAATACTGTATTCATTTAAAAGAACCTCAAGTCCGGCAGGGGTACCAACCAGATTCCCTGAAACCAGCCTTCCTTGGATCGGATCAGATCGCCGTAATTCCAGGCTGAGATGAAAATGTAATCGGGAGGATTGGCTCGCAGCTCTTCGGGAAAGACAATGGGCGTGTGGGTTCCAGGCATGAGTTTTCCCGCCCGCAGCGGCGACGCATCCACCATGGCCTCCAGATAAGCCATCCGGCAGGCGTTCACCCACAATGTGGCCTTCCCTGCGGCGCCATAACCCCAGATACGGCTATTGTGACTTAGACGTCCCAGTGTTTCCCGAACCACCTCGATCTTGCGATCCACGTGCTGGCCGAAATTGATCCAGGTGTCGGGATCAGCCAGGGCCTTGGATCGTTCATATTCCAGGATGGCGGCTACACCGGGCTGCCCCTCCTCATCGGCGTCAAGGGCAGCGGTCACTCGCAACGATCCGCCGTGCATGGGATGACGCTCTGCGTCGACGACATGGAAGCCACACCGTTTCAGCAAAACCTGCAAACTGGACAGCGAGTAGAAGGTCAAGTGTTCGTGATACAGCGTATCCCACTGGATCATTTCCAGAAGATCTCCCGCGTACATGAGCTCCAGGCACAGGTGCCCATTCGGTTTCAAGACCCTGCGGGCAGCCTCCAGAATAATCTCCGGGTGGTCGTTGTGTGCAAAGGTATTACTTCCTGTCACCACGTCTGCTTCGCCGAAACGGTCCATGATCCGCTCCGCCATGGATTCTTCGAAATAGCCGGTCAAAACATCCAGTCCCTTGGAGCCGGCTATTTCAGTGATATTCTCAGAGATATCGATACCGCAGCTTCGAATTCCCAACTCCCCGAGCGGAGTCAACAGGATACCGTCATTACAGCCAAACTCAACCACCAATTCGGGATGGAATTTTTGCTGCAGCCATTTCGCATAGTCCTGGAAGTGTTGGACTAGCGGCCCAACCGTGCTGGACGAAAAGGAGTAGTTCTGAAATAGGATCTCGGGATCGATCACCTCCAGGATCTGCACCAAACCACAGGCGCGGCAAACATGTGTACTCAACGGGTACTTTTCCTCGGACGCAATCGCCTCGGTGTCGGGCAAAAATCCCCCCGCCAGCGCCATTTCTCCCAGATCTAGAAATCGCTCGAGTTTGTCACTTTCACATCCGCGACAGATTGTGCGTTGCACTGGAGCTTTCCTTGTAGACGCGAGCATGCTTGGGAGCAATGTTTAAAAAACTCTTTAGAGGGTACTTCAGGTATTGGCAAAACACCTTGGGTCGATAGTAAAAACTTGATTTACGAATCACTTCGGTGCGAGGCGCGAGCGTATAGGGAATTTCGCAAAATGTCTTAGCGATAAACTTTGCGTGGTACAGTTCCTCCATGATGACCGCAAAGCCGTTTTCGGTGAGCGGCATCTGCTTCAGTAGATTGATCTTTATGGCCCGAAAGCCATTTGTGCAATCGAGAATAGGCAACCCGAACAAGAGCTGGGCCAACTTATTGCCGATTACAGAGATGATCACTCGGCGAGCAGGAATTCCAACTGCCTGCCCACCCTTGATATACCGCGACGCCTTGATCACATCAAAGCCAGCAAGCATTTTCTGGACAAACGCTCCAATGTATTTGGGGTCATTAGTCAAATCACTATCCATGAATAGGGCATAGTCAAATCCAGCCTGTACCGCTTTGCTAATGCCTCTCCGAACGGCTTCTCCGTAACCGGCATTCTCTTTGCAGGTGACGACCACCAACTCCGAGTATTCCCGCGCCAAGCGGTTCAGGATTTTACCCGTGTCGTCCACACTTCCGTCGTTGACTGCAATAAGGGCGGTGCGGTACTGGAACTCATCCAAGGCTTTACACAGAGCACGGACACCCTTCTCTACCCCGAGTTCCTCATTGTAGACAGGT
>JAPUIL010000062.1 GCA_027297085.1 Verrucomicrobiota bacterium
GCGGTTCCACTTGGAAGGCCAACGTGTAGGGATCCGCCCGCACATCGGGGCTGAAATCACTGTTACCGGGGGTTCCCGTTATCCGCTGTTGATTGCGACACGACAGGGATACCGGAACCTCTGCCGTTTGACCACGCGTATGAAGATGCGCGCTCGAAAAGGTGAAGGCGCCGTCACACTGGAAGAGCTGGCCGAACATGCCGCCGGTATTATTTGCCTGACCGGAGATGAACATGGACCGTTGGCCGCTGCACTCGAGAACGGGGGCATTGCCGTCGCCGGCCAGTGCCTCCACCAACTCACCGACATCTTCGGAAAAACAAACGTCTACGTCGAACTGCAACGCCACTTCGAGCGCACCGAAGAAGCCCGCCTCGAAGCCGCCCTCGAGCTCGCCGATCAAATGCGGCTCCCGATCCTTGCCACCAATAGCGTCAAACACACCCACCACCGCGAAATCCTGGATGTGTTCACAGCAATCCGCAACCACCGAAGTCTGGAAACAGCCGGCCACCTGCTTTCCAGTAATGACGAACGTCGCTTGAAGAGCCCAAAAGAAATGGCTTTTCTGTTCAAAGACTTGCCCGAATCCATCTCGAACACCGTGGAACTGTCTTCCCGGCTTCAATTCACGATGAACGACCTCGGCTACAAATTTCCTCCGTATCCCGTACCCGACAACGAGACCATGGATTCGTTCCTCCGGAAGCGGACTTTCGAAGGCGCCCGAAACTGCTACCAACCGCTTCATGAAAAAGCCCGCAGGCAGATCGAACGCGAGTTGACCTTAATCCAAACTCTTAAACTGGCCGGCTATTTCCTGATTGTCTGGGACATTGTCCAGTTCTGCCGTCGCGAAAACATCCTCGTGCAAGGACGAGGATCAGCGGCCAATAGCGCGGTCTGCTATTCCCTCGGCATAACAGCTGTCGACCCTGTCGGCATGGAATTGCTCTTCGAACGTTTTCTCTCTAAAGAGCGTGGGGAGTGGCCGGACATCGACCTGGACTTGCCGAGCGGCGATCAACGCGAACGCGCCATCCAACATGTCTACGAACGCTACGGCCGGCGCGGTGCCGCCATGACCGCCAACGTCATCACTTACCGGGGCAAATCGGCAGCACGGGAAGTCGGTAAGGTGCTTGGTTTCGATGCGGCAACGCTCCATCGGCTGTCCAAGCTAGTCAGCCGATGGGAATACCAGGACCACACCGACAACCTGGAAACAAAGTTCCGGGAGGCCGGACTGAATACCACGCATCCCCGCATCAAAAAATTCATTGAGCTTTCCCTCGGCCTCCAGAAGCTACCGCGGCATCTGGGACAACATTCCGGGGGATTGGTCATCTGTCAGGGGGCTCTGGATTCGATCGTGCCGCTTGAACCCGCAACGATGCCGAACCGGACCGTCGTCCAGTGGGATAAAGACGACTGCGCCCACATGGGCATCATCAAGGTGGACTTACTGGGGTTGGGAATGATGGCTGTTCTCGAAGACACCATTGAATTGATCCAGCGAAACTACGGCCAAGAAATCGATCTCGCGCACTTGCCGGCGGACGATGCGACCGTCTACAAAACGCTCCAAAAGGCCGACACGGTCGGCATGTTCCAAATTGAAAGCCGTGCACAGATGTCCTGCCTTCCCCGTTTAAAGCCTGTCCGGTTTTATGACTTGGTCGTACAAGTCGCAATCATCCGTCCGGGACCGATCGTCGGACAGATGGTCCATCCCTACTTAAACCGACGCCAGGGGCGGGAGCCGGTGACCTACCCCCATCCCTCCCTTGAACCTATTTTAAAGCGTACACTCGGCGTTCCATTGTTTCAGGAACAGCTGCTGCGCATGGCCATGATCGCTGCCGGTTTCAGCGGGGGCGAAGCCGAAGAACTCCGCCGTGCTTTCGGTTTTAAAAGATCTGAAGAAAGAATGAGTGAGATCGAGATCAAGTTGCGGGAAGGAATGACTGCCCGCGGTATCACGGGCGAACCTCAGGACCGGATCGTCCAATCCATTACATCGTTTGCCCTCTACGGGTTCCCCGAGTCCCACGCGGCCAGTTTCGCATTGATTGCCTATGCTAGCGCATACCTTAAATGTCATTATTTGCCTGCATTTACAGCAGCACTCTTAAACAATCAGCCGATGGGATTCTACAGTCCTGCAACCCTGGTCAAGGACGCCCAACGTCATGGCCTACGTGTCTTACCCATTGATGTTGCCTGCTCGGACTGGCCCTGTAGTCTGGAAAAGGTGTCATCGAAGACGGCCGACCGGCAAGGATTGGCCCCCCGCCAAGAATTGGCCCTTCGCCTGGGCCTGAACTACGTGAAAGGACTACGTGCGGTGGCCGGTCTCCGAATCGTCAAGGAACGTACCCGACAGGAGTTTACTTCGATAGACGACCTGGTGTACCGCATCCCTGAGCTTCAAAAAAAAGAGCTCATGCTCCTGGCGGAAGTGGGTGCCCTCAATTTTATTAGCAAAAACACGCATATCCATCGTCGGGACGCACTCTGGCAGGTAGAACGGGCATCACGACGCGCGGGTCCTCTGTTCGACCCTATGTCCGAACCCGATGCGAAATCTCCGCTTCAACCGATGACTCCCGAAGAACGCCTTATCGCGGATTTCCGACTGTCGGGTTTAACGACGGGGCCACACCCGATGCTGCTCTGCCGTGAACGCCTCAACCGGATGGGTATCCGCCGGGCTGTCGATCTAAAACACATCCAGAATGGGACATGGGTAAAGACCGCAGGTTGTGTGATTGCCCGTCAACGCCCGGGTACAGCCAAAGGCTTTGTCTTTTTGAGCCTGGAAGACGAGACGGGTATCGCAAACGCAATTTTCACCCCCGACATGCTGGAAAAGAATCGCGCCGTCATCACGACAGAACGGTTCATCTTGATCGAAGGCCGATTGCAGAACATGGACAATGTGATTTCAGTGAAGGCAAGAAAAGTCCGGCCTCTGTCCATCACAGAGGCCAAGACCCAATCGAGGGATTTT
>JAPUIL010000620.1 GCA_027297085.1 Verrucomicrobiota bacterium
GGTTTGACCCCCTCGAAAGCCTCGAAAGGAAATGGACCGTAGATTCGCTTATAACGGCCTTAAGTGAGTGACATTCGAGTTTATCCAATTATGAATCAGTTAGTTGTGGAGATATTTAGACACTGAATAAACCTCACTGAAAGTGGTGTCCTAAAAAAGCCCTTGTTGTTCGCTTCGCTGACGTCCAAGGACTCGGTACGAAGGCTAAAAACGATACAGCCTCCGCCAAGGCTACGGCGCACTGCCGCAAGCGTGTTCCGAGGCCGCAGGCCGACACTACCCCGGATTCCAAATCTTGGGATGCCGGACCATAGCTGCGTTCCAGCCCGCCAACCGCTTGGTCACATAGGTGCCTACGCTCTCGCGCTTATTGGCAGACTGCGCTTTGCTCTTCATCACTGTTATTCTCGCTATGCTCGTTGAGGTGTCGTCACTGCGTTCCTCGGTACTCGTTTTTTGAAACAATAGAGTTTACTCATTGATGCGAAACAACCCTGCATTTGCGGCTTGTGAGGATGAAGAAAACATCTTTAGAACCTATCTCCGTCTCTATGTCTCCCATACGCTACCCGAAACCGCCAAGCCAATTGACGGGGAAGCGTTGGTGGAAATCGGTGGGCTTCCTTGGACCCGGAATCATTATCGCATCGGTTTCGATTGGAACGGGTGAAACGATTTTTGCGTCCCGGGGCGGCGCCATTTTCGGTTATGCGATTTTGTGGTGCTTTACGATCGGACTGATTCTGAAATGCATTCAGATCTATGCCTCATCCCGCTACATGATGATTTCGGGAGAGCATCCCATGCAAAGTTGGATGATGCTGCCTGGCCCGAGGGGATGGTTACCTATAGGTTTGCTTTTCATAACTGTTATATGCCTTCCCTTTTTACTAGCCGCTTTGTCCATATCGGTCGGATCGATTATCTCCTGGATGTTCGGCTCCCTGACAGAAGTCTCTGTCCGATTGTGGGCAACCGGTCTGATAATAGTAGCCGCTGTTTTCAGTTGGAACCAAACCTACCAAAGGCTGGAAAAGACCCAAACCATAGTAGTAGGTGTGCTTCTGGTCTGCGTGGTGATTGCCGCTATCGCCTGCCAACCCGATTTGATGGCGCTAATAAAAGGCATGCTCGTTCCCACGGTACCCAGCTACCAGGATTGGATTCGAGAAGCTTACCCGAACATTGCCAAACAGGCTCCCTGGATTGAACTGGTTACCTACATTGGTATCATAGGGGGCGGCCTTCCCGCTTACATTGGATACTTCGGATTTCTCAGAGACAAGAAGTGGGGATTGTTCGAAAAACAAGAGATTTACAAACACTCGTCCAAAACAGGTTTTCCACCTATCGACACCAGTGAAGAAAACCAGGAAAATAACCGGATCTGGTTGCGCGCTATCAAAATCGACGTGGGTGGTTCCTTCCTGGCCATATTTATATTTTCATCCGCCTTTATGGTTCTGGGCGCGGTCATTCTACATAGCAGCCACCTGATCCCCGACAAAATGAATCTCCTGATTCACCAGGAAAAATTCTTAACATCTCTTAGCCCTTACCTGTTGATACTCTACCGGGTCGGAATCATTTCGGCGATAGGCGGCACGTTATTTGCCACTTTCGATGTCTGGACCAAAAGCGTTTATGAAGGTGTATTGCCACTGCAGAAAAAGGAAAACGCGATCCCGGAAAAGATACTGAAAAAGTGGATCATCATGACTACGTCGGTAATTGGTATCGGTGTTATCTGGATAGGACTGGTTTGGGAACCCCTATCCAATCCCATAACCATAGTGAGCGTTCCTGCGTTGCTAGGTGGTACAACCGGCTGCGGTATCTGGTGCCTGGGAGTTGCCTGGGCTGACCGGCGAAATTTACCACAAATCTACCGCATGAATTTTCCACTGTTTGCCGCCCTGATTTTTTCTGGCTTGGTGTTGCTCATCGCCGGGATCCTGGGATTCTATTTTAAATTTATAGGCTAACCAGAATGCCACTCACTTAAGCGGTTTTTTGTCAAATATCGAAGCAAGACCGGCTTAGGGGTCATTCCTTGCAATCGTGCATGCCAATGCGGGATTTAAGGTTTGACCCCCTCGAAAGGAAATGGACCGTAGATTCGCTTATAACGGCCTTAAGTGAGTGAAATTCTAGGCTAACCACTAAAGCATCTTACAGATTTAGGGTATGATAATTGAAATAAAAGCGCAAATATTCCAGCAAAATGTAGGAGCGGGTTTATCCCGCGATTGTATTGAGGCTGCACGGTGCGATCGCGGAATAAACCCGCTCCTACATAAAAAACCATTGGACGTAGGTTGTCGTAGTTCCAAACAGGACGTTTTTTACTATCTACGGTATTTCTTTTAATCAACCATGCTTGGAATAACCATTCTACCGGAGTATATCCAAAGCGAAGGACCGGAGGCGCTTCTGGACAATTTGTTGAAGCGAATGCCCCTAACCGCGGTGTCAACTTCTCCTTATGTTATGGAGGAATGTCCGCCGGAACAAGGTGGAGAACGGGAACCTCCCGCCGACTCGGACAAAGGCCTGGCGCGCCTGCTCGATCGCCCCCTTTGGGGAAAACGAGAAGTTTGGGTGAATGCCACACCCAGCTTCGAACCCAATCTGGATTTGTATCGAGGACTTCGATACCAACCACTGGCGCCAACAGGTTTAACTCGCCGGGAAGGGCCGGTGATCGATCGATTTATCGAAGCTGCTCACGAGCGCGGCATAAAAGTGTATTTCCAAATTCAAGCCGCTATTCCGCCCGGGTATCGGGTACAATTTGGAGGACCCGTGGAGGAAGACATGCCGCGACTTCCGGACGGTTCAATTACATCTAGACGCCTCGACAAGAATGGCTCATTGGCAAGCCCACACATCCTGGCCTATGGAGAAGCGCTTATTCGTGACCTCCTGGGCCGTTATCCCGATATCAATGGCATAAGATGCGATTGGCCGGAGTATCCACCCTATTTCCTGGAAACGGTTTTCCTTGATTTCGGTGATCATGCCAAAGCTTTGGCAGAAGAAAAAGGTTTTGATTTCGAGCGCATGCGCCAGAACGTTGGTGCTTTATACAAACAGCTGACGGAACAACTGGACGATCAACTATTGCAAACTTACCTGGAATCTCCCGATAGCATATTGGAGCAATGGAGCCACTGCCAGGAATGGCTCGAATTCAAAACGGTGCTCGTATCCAATTTATTGGCACGATTTCGAAAAGCCATCGACGAGGCAGGAGGGCCGAACAAAGAATTGTTTCCAAGCGCATTTCCACCGCCCTGGAATCGGTTGAGCGGATTTGATTATACTCAGGTTAGCAAGGTAGCCAACGCTATCAGCTGCAAATACTACACCATGCATTGGCCCATGATGCTCCGAAACTATTCGGACTCACTCACCGGAAAGAATACCGGTTTATCAAAATCACTACTGGCTGCCTGTCTTGCCAAAGGCTTCGACGCCGTGTCGCCGGTACCGACATCCAGTGAAGAATTTCACTACCCCGAACCAACAGAAAGGCACCCCGTAGATTTGGAGTCCTTGACTCGTAGACAACAAGAAGTAGAAAGCTACGTCCAAGACACCCCGATCTGGCCCATCGCCCATAGCTATGGACCGGTAGAAGATTTCAAACAACGTGCCGCTGCCGTATTGTCTGTATCCAAAAACCGGTTATGGATAAACCGTTACGCCTATTTGAATGACAAGAAGCTGGATGCGTTGGGGGAGTTGTTTGGTGACAGCTAGGCAGATTTTTGTAGGAGCGGCTTTATGCCGCGATTGTTCAACGAATAAAAAATCGTCAGCAAGCTAACTCCTACACTGTAGTTGGGAGTTCACAACTGTTGGAGGCACCTTGTTGGCGATTCCACGAACCAATGCATCGCGGCGTAAAGCCGCTTGTATGTTCAACCTGGTACTTATGAAAGAAGTAGCCCATGCGAGAACTCATGAAAGAGGCGTCGCAGCATGGGCGTCAAGATTTCCTCGTATGGCAACCAGCAATGAGTTGAACTACGAGAGCCATGTTTCCATCGCGCTGTGCATTGCTGCGATGGAAAGGGACGGAAGAGTCCGTAAGCCGCAGGGTTTTGAACCCGTGTTAGGAGTAAGGTCCTTCCGTGCCGTCCTGGCTTATCTCGGTGAGCTACAAGAGCCTCGAGCTCGTATTAACAAGCAAGAGAAAGTTATGATTCCTTTAGAATTTGTTATTCCTCGTGGTCTCTTTGGCTCGGCGCAGTCTTGTCGAAGACGACTTCCACGAGGTCGTTGATTGAAGGGAAAGTGGTATCTCTAACGGACAAAGGTCCAGGCTAGTATTCAGTTGGAATCCATCTTATAAATAGCTTCCCCGGCGACTGCGTATTCGAAATTCAGGCACAAATCAAGACCCTGTGGAAAGATTACAGGTTATGAAAGGCAAAACATGGCATCAATTGTCAACCTTAACCATTCATTCTCCTTTCTTCGTAAAGACTGAGCGGACATCTTTGATATGGGTGATGTCACTG